>JBLHOD010000097.1:0-5265 GCA_047622545.1 Polaribacter sp.
CCAAATTCGTTACCAACCTTAGCCATTCTTTCCCCATCTTTATCAAATGATTCTGTTGGAAATGGTCCAGAACCAACACGAGTTGTATACGCTTTAAAGATTCCAAATACATCACCAATTCTGTTTGGTGCAACGCCTAAACCTGTACAAGCTCCAGCTGCTGTAGTGTTTGATGAAGTTACAAAAGGATATGTTCCAAAGTCTATATCTAATAAGGAACCTTGAGCACCTTCAGCTAAAATCGTTTTTTTATTTTTTATGGCTTGATTTAAATACTCTTCACTATCAATAAACTGTAACGTTCTTAATTTATCAATCCCTTTACAGAACTCTGCTTCTAATTCTTTTAAATTATATTCGATTTTAACATCAAAAAAGGCTAGCATTTTTAAATGCTTTGCAGTTAAAGCATCGTATTTTTCTTTCCAATTATCTAATTCTAAATCTCCAACTCGCATTCCGTTTCTACCGGTTTTATCCATATAAGTTGGACCAATTCCTTTTAAAGTAGAACCAATTTTTGCTTTTCCTTTAGATGTTTCTGAAGCAGCATCTAACAATCTATGTGTTGGTAAAATTAAATGTGCTTTTCTAGAAATTAATAATCTAGAAGTATAATCAATTTTATGTTTATCTAAATTCTCTAATTCTTTTTTAAAGATTACAGGATCTATTACAACCCCGTTTCCAACAACATTAAGTGCTGTTTTATGAAAAATTCCAGAAGGAATTGTGTGTAAAACATGTTTAAATCCATCAAAAATTAAAGTATGTCCAGCGTTTGGACCACCTTGAAATCTTGCAATGATATCATATTTAGAAGTAAGAACATCAACAATTTTTCCTTTCCCTTCGTCTCCCCATTGCAATCCGAGTAATAAATCTACCGCCATTAGTTGTTAGTTATGTGTGTTGTTTGTTCGTTTATTTATTTTTTTTTGTGCCGTAAAAATATAGTGAATGATTATGAATATCGATATCAAAAACTTCTTCTATTGTTTTCTTGATAACCTGAATTCTTGGATCACAAAATTCTTTTACTTCTCCAGTATCTGTTAAAATTACATGATCGTGTTGTTTATCAAAATGACTTTTTTCATAATGCGCCATACTTTGACCGCCAAATTGATGCTTTCTAACCAATGCACATTCTAGTAATAAATCGATTGTATTGTATAAAGTAGCTCTGCTTACTCGATAATTTTTATTCTTCATATTGATATATAAAGATTCTATATCAAAATGCTCCTCTAAATCATAAATCTCTTGAAGGATGGCATATCTTTCTGGGGTTTTTCTATGTTTTTTAGATTTTAAGAATGTAGTAAAAACATTCTTTACAATGTCTTGATTTTCTTTTGCACCCATTTTTCTGAATTTATCGAAGTAACAAATTTAAGGTTATTTATCAATATAATTTACCTTTTTATAGAATGATATTTACATTGTATTAACACGTTCTACTTTTTGTACACCATCAACTTTTTTTATGCTAGCAATTAGCTTACTTAATTGTGTTTTATTCTTAACACTGATAGATAATTTACCTTCAAAAACACCATGATCTCCAGAAATATTGATGTTGTTTATATAAACATCCATTGTGTTTGTAATAATACGAGTTAAGTTGTTTACAATTCCTTTTTTATCATTTCCACTTACTTTTAAAATGGTTTTAAATTCTTGTTTAGAAGAATCTATCCATGTGGCTTTTAAAACCCTGTAAGCATAATTTGATTGCATTGATATTGCGTTTGGGCAATCTTTTTTATGAATCTTTAATCCGTCATTAATAGTTAAAAAACCAAATACTTTATCACCAGGAATAGGATTACAACATTTAGAAAGTGTATAATCTAATTTTTCATCTTCATTACCAAATACAAGCGCGTCATATTTATTGGTAACCTCTTCTCTGTCAATATTTTCTTTATTTGGAGAGCGTTTTAATCTGTTCTTGAAAAAACTAATAAAAGCGTTATTTTTTTGACTTACAAAAGCTTTTAATTGCGTATTATTTATGGCACCATTTCCAATTCTGTAAAACAAATCGAAACTTGTTTTTAATGAAAAATAAGTTGCCATTTCGTTCACAACACGATCGTTTAACGTAATTTTTAAATGACGTAATTTTCTAATTAAAACAGCTTTTCCTTCTTCTGCAATTTTCTTTTCTTCTTCTTTAAGAGCGGTTTTAATTTTGGTTCTTGCCCTTGCAGTCATTACAAAATCTAACCACCTAACATTTGGCTTATTAACAGAAGATGTATGTACTTCAACATGATCGCCGCTTTTTAATTCGTGACTTAGTGGAACTAATTTACCATTTACTTTTGCGCCTCTACATTTTAAACCAATATCTGTATGAACAGAGAAAGCAAAATCTAAAGCCGAAGCACCTTTTGGCAATGATTTTAAATCTCCTTTAGGAGTAAAAACAAAAATTTCTTTAGAATATAAGTTTAGTTTAAAATCCTCTACAAAATCAACTGCATTTACACTGTGGTTTTCTAAGGTTTCTTTTAATTTATTTAACCACGTATCTAATCCGTTTTCTTTTTCATTACCTTGTTTGTATTTAAAATGTGCGGCATATCCTTTTTCTGCAATTTCATCCATTCTTTCTGAACGAATTTGTACTTCTACCCATTTATTATCTGGTCCAATTACCGTAATATGCAAAGCTTCGTAACCTGTAGATTTAGGTTGAGAAATCCAATCCCTTAAGCGAGAAGGGTTCGGTTTAAAGAAATCTGTAACGATTGAATATATTTTCCAAGCATCAAATTTTTCATCAGTTGAAGTTGGCTTAAAAATAATACGAATTGCAAACTTATCATATACTTCATCAAAAGAAACATTTTGTGTTTTCATTTTTCTACGGATAGAAAATATGGATTTGGTTCTTCCTTTAATTTGATACTCAAAATCTTCTTTTTGTAAGCCTTTATCTAAAATTGCCTCAAAAGATTCTATATACTTTTGTTGTTCTTCTTTACTTTCTTTAATTTTACTTAAAATACCTGTATAAACCTCTGGTTCCGTGTATTTTAAACCTAAATCTTCTAGTTCTGTTTTAATATTATACAGACCTAATCGATGTGCTAAAGGAGCATAAATATATAATGTTTCTGAGGAGATTTTAACCTGCTTTTGCTCTGGCATAGCATCCATGGTTTGCATATTATGCAAACGATCTGCAATTTTTATTAAAATTACACGTACATCATCATTTAAAGTAAGAAGCATTTTTCTGAAATTCTCTGCTTGCATAGAAGCATCTTGACCTTTATTTAAACGAGAAATTTTTGTTAATCCGCTAACAATTCGAGCTATGTTTTGACCAAACAAACGCTCCATATCTTCTATAGTATAATAAGTATCTTCAACAACATCGTGTAATAATGCCGCCGCAATAGAAGCTGCTCCTAAACCAATTTCATATGCCACAATCTTAGCAACAGCAATTGGATGAAATATATAAGGTTCGCCAGATTTTCTTCGTTGATCTGAATGTGCTTCAACAGATAATTCAAAAGCAGAACGAATTAACTTTTTATCTTGCGCAGATAAAGTTTGATATGTACCTTTTAAAAGGTCTTTATATCGCTTAGAAATTTCTTTATTTTCTTCTTCTATGGTTGCCGAATACATCATCATTTAAAAGTAAAAAAAATAATGAACTAGACAAAGTTTTTTTACTCTTTTGATAAGAATAATTATGTATTCAGATTCTGAACTCTTTTAAGCAATGTTGGATGAGAATAATACATAAAAACATACGCCGGATGTGGTGTTAAATTACTCAAACTATTTTTAGATAATTTTTTTAATGAAGTAATTAAAGGTTTCCTTGCAAATGTTTCTTTAGCATAATTATCTGCCTGATATTCAAACTTTCTAGAAATAATATTCATTAACAAACCTGTTATTTCCGAAATAGGAGAGTATAAAATTCCGAATACAAGTAAACCAATATGGAAACTCGGAACTGAAATATTTAAGGCTTCAGAAAATATAGGCAAACTTACAAATAATGATAATATCCAAAATGTAAAACCTGTTAATAGGATAGAAGAGAGTAGGTTAAAAACAATGTGTTTGCATTTGTAATGCCCAACTTCATGTGCTAAAACAGCAACAATTTCATCTGTTTCTAAATCGTTTATCAAAGTATCATAGAGCGTAATTCTCTTTTGAGAACCAAAACCAGAGAAATATGCATTTGCTTTTGTAGAGCGTTTTGAGCCATCAATTACAAAAACATTTTTCAACGTAAAACCAACTTTTGTAGCGTACTTTTCTATGGCAGTTTTCAATTCTCCATCTTCTAATGGAGTTTGTTTATTAAATAAAGGAACAATTAGTTTTGCATAAAATAGATTCATAAACACAGAAAAAACAGCTACTAAAGCCCAAGCATATATCCAAAAATTATTTCCTGCAAACTGATAAAACCAAATAATAAGTGCTAAAATTCCGCCACCAAGAACTATTGTCATTAATAACCCTTTGATTTTATCAACAATAAAAGTCTTTCTAGTGGTTTTATTAAACCCGAATTTTTCTTCGATTACAAAGGTTTTGTAATAGGAAAAAGGAGTGGTAAGAATATCTGAACCAATCATTATTATTCCGAAGAAAATCAATGCAATAACAATGTTATTAGTACTATAAGATCTTGCCAATTCATCAACAAATTTAAATCCATCAAAAAAGAAAAAAGCGAGTGTAAGTACGAATGAGAAAAGCCCCGTTAGATTAGAAAACTTGGCATTTGTTTTTTTGTACCCTTGTGATTTTTCATATTCTTCTTTTTCATAAACATCTTCTAATTCAGACGGAATTGTATCATCAAAATGTTTTGTATTTAAATAATCTAAGATTTTATCAACAGTAAAATTAACGAGTAGAATTGCAATTAGAATGTAAAATAGAGTAGTAGGTTGCATTTGAAATTTAATTAATGATTTGATATATTATAATTGTAAACCTCGTTGTCTTTTTGCTTCAAAGATAACAATGGCAGCAGCCACAGAAACATTCATAGAATCTATTTCTCCTTGCATCGGTATATTGATGTTTTTAGTAGCAGCAGTTCTAAATTCTTCGGATAAACCTGTATCCTCTGTTCCAATAATAATTGCTGTTGCTTTTGTGTAATCTTCTTTATGATATTCATTCGAATTTTGCAAGGTTGTAGCAAATGAATTGATTTTTTTTTCTTTTAAAAAAGCAATAATCTCTTCGGAAGTTCCTGTCGCA
>JBLHOD010000098.1:0-5248 GCA_047622545.1 Polaribacter sp.
ACTGAAGGTGTACAATTAAAAGTTGCAGGAAAGGCAAATGAAGCTCCAGGAAAAAATTCTGTTCCAGGAGATTTATTAGTATTGATTGAAGAAATACATCACGAAACATTAAAAAGAGAAGGAACCAATATTCATTACGATTTATATATCAACTTCTCTGAAGCAGTTTTAGGGATTAGTAAAGAAGTTGAAACCGTTACTGGAAAAGTAAAAATTAAGATTGATCCAGGAACACAATCAGGAAAAATTTTACGATTAAAAGGAAAAGGGTTGCCAAGTATAGAACGTTATGGGAATGGAGATTTCTTAATTCATGTTAATGTTTGGACTCCGAAAGAATTATCAAAAGAACAAAAAGGTTTCTTTGAGAAAATGAAAGAGGATGATAATTTTAGACCAAACCCAAACTCATCTGATAAATCTTTTTTTGAAAAAGTAAAAGATATGTTTTCGTAACAATTGTTACATAGATTATCAAATAAATAACATATATTTGTAGAATTATTGGTCGAAAGACCAATAATTCTTTTTCATAGCAATTTTCCCACTTAAGCAATTAAGTGGGTTTTTTATTTTATATCTTTGCGCAAAGCAGGTCAATCTTATCGCCACGCCTATGGCGTGGAGGAAAGTCCGGACACCAAAGAGTAGCATAGCGGATAACATCCGTCCGGTGTAAACTGAGGACAAGTGCAACAGAAAGCAAGTACAGTTCGGCTGTAGTGAAACCAGGTAAACTCTATGCGGTGCAATGCCACGTATATTGAAGATTGAGAACTACTCGTTCGATTTCAAGGGGTGGGCAGATCGATTCTAAAAGTAATTTTAGAACTAGATAAATGATGAGATTTCGTTTTAACGGAAACAGGATTCGGCTTATAGACCTGCTTTATTTTTCTTTACATTATAAATATGATAAATCACGATGACTTTTTAGGCTCTCCCTTAGAGATTTATTGATTAAAAGCGATTAAATTATTCAATTTATAATAATTTCTTCATATCGCTGTTTATTATGTAATTTCATTATAAAATTGTATTTTTGTTCAACGAAAAATTAAACAATTACCACCATGGCTTTTGATATTGAAATGATAAAATCGGTTTATTCAAAAGTAGTTGAAAGAGTAGATGCTGCTCGAAAAATTACTGGAAAACCATTAACACTTGCAGAGAAAATTTTATACTCACACCTTTGGGATGGACAACCAAACAAAGCTTTTGAGAGAGGAAAAGATTATGTAAATTTTGCTCCAGACAGAATTGCATTGCAAGATGCAACTGCACAAATGGCTTTATTACAATTTATGCAAGCTGGTAAAAGCAATGTTGCTGTACCAACTACAACACACTGTGATCATTTAATTCAGGCCAAAAACGGTGCAAGCATGGATTTACAATCGGCTTTAAATACAAGTAACGAGGTTTTTAATTTCTTAGAATCTGTATCTAATAAATACGGTTTAGGTTTCTGGAAACCAGGAGCAGGAATTATTCATCAAGTAGTTTTAGAAAATTATGCATTTCCTGGAGGAATGATGATTGGAACCGATTCGCACACTGTAAATGCTGGTGGATTAGGAATGGTTGCAATTGGAGTTGGTGGAGCAGATGCCGTTGATGTAATGGCAGGAATGGCTTGGGAATTAAAGTTTCCTAAATTAATAGGAGTGAAGTTAACAGGAAAATTATCTGGTTGGACTGCACCTAAAGATGTTATTTTGAAAGTAGCTGGTATTGTTTCTGCTAAAGGAGGAACGGGAGCTATCGTAGAATATTTTGGAGAAGGAGCAACAGGAATGTCTTGTACAGGTAAAGGAACAATTTGTAATATGGGAGCAGAAATAGGAGCAACAACTTCTACTTTTGGTTATGACGAATCTATGGAGCGTTATTTGCGCGCTACAGATAGAGATGATGTTGCTGATGCAGCAAATAAAGTAAAAGAGTATTTAACGGGTGATACAGAAGTATATGCAAATCCAGAACAATATTTTGATCAAGTTATTGAAATAAATTTATCAGAATTAGGTCCATTATTAAACGGGCCTTTTACGCCAGATTTATCTACTAAAGTAGGTAAAGACATGAGAGAAGCAGCTACAAAAAACGATTGGCCAATACAAGTTGAATGGGGATTGATAGGTTCTTGTACAAACTCTTCTTACGAAGATTTATCTAGATCAGCTTCTATTGCGCAACAAGCAATTGACAAAGGATTAAAAACAAAAGCACATTTAGGAATCAACCCTGGTTCTGAAAAAGTAAGATATACAGCCGATAGAGACGGAATTTTAAAAGTATTTGAAGATTTAGATGCTACCATTTTCACGAACGCTTGTGGTCCTTGTATCGGACAATGGGCACGTTATGATGATCCAAAAAATGCACCTAAAAATTCAATTGTACATTCATTTAATAGAAACTTTGCTAAACGTGCAGATGGAAATCCAAATACACACGCATTTGTTGCTTCACCAGAGTTAACTGCTGCAATAGCAATTGCAGGTCGTTTAGATTTTAATCCGATGAAAGATTCATTGATTAACGAAAACGGAGAAGAAGTAATGCTAGATGAACCAACTGGTTGGGAATTGCCTCCAAAAGGTTTTGAAGTAAAAGATGACGGATATTTAGCACCTGAAAAAGATGGTAGTCATGTGAAGATTGCAGTTAAAGAAGATTCTGAAAGATTACAATTATTAGAGCCTTTTACTCCGTTAGGAAATAAATTAGATGGCGTTAAATTATTGATAAAAGCACACGGAAAATGTACAACGGATCATATTTCTATGGCTGGACCTTGGTTACGTTACCGTGGTCATTTAGATAATATTTCTAACAACTGTTTAATTGGAGCTGTAAATGCTTACAATATGAAAACAAATTTTGTAAAAAGTCAGATTAATGGTGAATTTGATGCGGTGCCAAAAACGGCTCGTACATATAAGGCTGCAGGAATTAAAACAATTGTAGTTGGAGATCATAATTATGGTGAAGGTTCTTCTAGAGAACACGCTGCAATGGAACCTAGACATTTAGGAGTTGCTGCTGTTTTGGTAAAGTCTTTTGCTAGAATCCACGAAACAAACTTGAAGAAACAAGGAATGTTAGGTTTAACGTTTGCGAATGAAAGCGATTACGATTTAATTCAAGAAGATGATACGTTCAACTTTGTAGATTTAAATGCTTTTACTCCAGGAAAACCATTAACATTAGAAGTTGTTCATGCGGATGGAAGCAAAGACACCATTATAACAAACCATACCTATAACCAAGGGCAAATTGCTTGGTTCAATGAAGGTTCTGCTTTAAACTTAATTAAAAAAGAAAACGCTGCTTAAAAAAATAGTTGATTATAAATTTTAAAAGCTCCTAAATATTTAGGAGCTTTTTTTTGTAGAATACGTTTAATAATCATCATCGTCATCAATAGTTCTTATTATTCCAGTTACTCCAGTAGTTTTTATATAAAAGTTTATAGACACTCTACTTTGATCAATTCCTTTATAAATATCGTAAGCCTCCACGTATGTTTTTTGCCCGTCAGAAAGTTTAAAAACAAATCCGAGAGTAGAAGAAATTGCAGCTATTTTATCTTTATCAATATTTATAGAACCGTAGGTAATTATTGGGTATGGAATCGTAACATATTGTAAATTTTGTAATTTATAATAATGATAACCTTGGTGTTTTCCATTAGAACTATAATTATCTTTTGTATAAGAATCAATTGGGGAAATATTAGAAACTATAGGGATGTATTTTATAGAATCTGTAGCAATAAAATCTCCTTGAACATTTTTTGCTCCTACATACAATGTTCCTTCATCCCAAGACGAATCTGTATAATTAGTTAAGTAAAAATTAAAAGAGGTTTCTTCTAAAACTAAATCATTAATTTTAACAAAACAAGAAGTAGAAATAAGTAGTATAAAAAGTAGGTAGTAAATGCTCTTTTTCATCTTTTTTTCTCAAATTTAATCATTTTTAAGGAACATCATTTTATTAGTAAGGATTTAAGTTTCCATCGACTTAAAGTGATATCTTTATGTTTATATGAAAATTACCAAAAAACACATTACAAATATTGCTTTCGTGGTTCTAATTGGATTGATGATTTATCCGCCAACAAAAGTATATTTTATACGATTAATTTCTTTTTCTCCGTCAGAAACTAAAATTGAAAATCAACCTCAAATTAAAGACACAGATTGGCAATTAAAAGGATTGAATACTAAGAACATCAATTTTAAAGAACTAGAGAATAAAGTAGTGTTTATTAGCTTTTGGGCAACTTGGTGTGCGCCGTGTGTTGCAGAAATGCCAAGTATGCAAAAATTATATATAGATTATAAAGACAAAGTAACTTTTCTATTTGTATCGGATGAAAATTGGGAAACCGTTTCTAAATTTTATACAAAACGAGAATTCGATTTCCCAACATACAATCAACTAACAAATGCGCCGAAAGAATTTGATATCAGCGCAATTCCTTCTACATTTATTTTAGATAAAAACAACAATATTGTCGTTGATAAAAGAGGTCCAGCAGATTGGAACTCAAATGCTACAAGAAACATATTAAATAAGTTACTAAACTAAAAAAGCTCCCAATTTATTGGAAGCTTTCAAAATAAAACAATCTACACCAAACTAACTAGATTGAATCAATTTTATCGGAATTATATAAATGGTTCCTTTAGAAATACCTTTTACAGTTATTTTTTTATAGTTCAATTTTGCTTTTACATAACTAGCAGCAGTTTCGCTATCTGAACTCACAGAAATTACGACCAATTCATTTTGACTATTTAACATCACAGAAACTTGTGCTTCTAAGGTTTTGTCTGATAAATCATAAGTATGATTCCCTAATAACGATATAATTTTTGTTCTTAAGATTGTTTTGGCATCTTTAGATGGGGCTGTGTTTGTGTTTGCCGATGTTGGTAAAACTGTTAGAAGCCCGATTGCTACAACAGCAATAATTGTTTTTAAATTTTTCATTTTTATAAGTGTTTTAAGTTAAATGTTATGTCTAATAGACCTGTATAAAACAAAAAGGTTTCATGTAAAAGTGAGTTTTGGCAATACCTTAACAGCATTTAACAGATTTTAAGAAGTAGTTGTTAAAAACTAAGAAAAATTTAAGAAGTGGTCTTGTCCTGAAATATGGCTACGGTTAAAATTAAATCCATTTTTTATATACGTCTTAAGGTTATTCTTAACCTCAGTTCTTTGTTGT
>JBLHOD010000099.1:0-5237 GCA_047622545.1 Polaribacter sp.
TGCATAACGATACACAGTTTTTGTTGCTCTACCATTTGTTAACCTTGTATTCTGACCAGTTGTTGGGTTGAATTTAAAGATGTCATATCGATCATAAATCAATAGCGCTTCATCATCTTTTGTCCAACCAGCCATTCCGTAAGATCTTGGGTGATTTGGAGTATCATTTAATTCATTGTAAAATACCTTTCCTTTGGTAAAATTCAGTTTTGTATTCTTAGCAATATCATATGAAAACCAAGTGCTATCTACAGTATTATAACCGTATGCGAATTTTCCTTTCGGACTTAATCGAACTCCACCAGCAACTTCAGTAAGAATATTTTTAATTTTACCAGAAGCAGCATTAACAATTGCATAATCGCTTGCTCTCATTCCTGTCCATTGACTTTCTAATAGATAAGGCATCGGATTTGAAACCAATACATTTTCAGAATTCCCTTCGTTACCAATAGTTGAGTTTGGAAACTCTGTAGTTTCTAATTGAACCACTTTATTTGAATTTAAATGCAATGCTGCGGTATATGATTTTTTCTTGTCATTATTTACTTGCAATTCTTGCACTGTATATAGTCTAGGGGAATCATAGGCCCAAACTTCAACATTTACAATTTCGTCTTTTACCAACGTTGTATCTTTTACAATTGGCTGTGTTGCCAATCCGAAATACATTTTAGAATTATCTTTTGAAAAACTAATTCTTCCGTTTGATGAAATTCTATATCCTTTAGAAGCTGAACTCTGATCCTTAATTTCAGTAGCTTTTGCAGTACCGTTCCAAACATATAATTGATTTGGTCTTACTAATGCTTTCGTTGTATCAACATCAACTACAAAAGCTAATTTATTTCCAGCATCATTAAATGTTAATTGAAAATAGTCAGATTTATTATTTGCTGTAAATACTTCAGTTTTTTGATTGTTATTTAGGTTTAAAACATAAACGCCACTATCTTCATCTTCTGAATTCCCTGTTGAAACAAATCCTAGACTCTTACCTTCTTTAGCAAACAAATATGAAGTAACATATTTTATTGTGTCTTCTTTTTGAGTCGCTAAATTTCTGATTACCAAATGATATCCATTTTTAGCACTTACTTTTTTAACTTTCTTAGGCTTCTCTTTTTTATCAGTCTTATCAGTTTTCTTAGCTTTATCTTTTGATGTTGGTTTTTTTATATCTTCCAATAGATACGCTACAAAACCAGCCCATTTTTGCGGAACTTTATATGATTTGACATTCGCAATTTTGATTAACGATTTATCAGAAAGATTGTAAATAGCCAATGTGTCTTTCGGCATTTTGTCTTTCTTAACCTTTCTTCTTTGCATTTCTGTAATGCTATCTTTCCAAGCGATAATAGAGAAAATTGCATTTTTAGAATCGTGCGTAAATTGCCCACCTTCTACTCTATCATACTTAAAAATTGGCTTCGCTTTTTTATCTTTAATTTTTAAAAATCGATCTTTTTCTCCCCTTTCTAAAGAGTACATAATAAAATCTCCGTTGTTAGAAATAGATTGACTTCTAATGGTGTTCCAGATGTCAAAATCTGGATGATCTAACACTTTTTTTTGTGCACTTACCGAAATTGTAAGTAAAAAAAGTAAACTGTAAAGTGTTGTTTTCATTTGGTTATTGTTTAATAATTATGGTTTTTATTTTTTGTCTTTTTTAAATCCGTAGATAAATTGTCCGAAAAATCCTTTAGGAAAATTTTCTTCATTAGGGAACCCTAATTCTAAGGTTCCGCTATCTTCTGGAACATAATTGGTTTTAAATATATAATCCCAAACACTTAAGCTAATTCCGAAATTAATTCCTTTTGGTTTATTTTCTGGTAAAACTTTAATATGATGATATAAATGCATTACCGGATTGTTGAAAATATACTTTAAAAATCCCCAAGTAATTTTAATGTTTGCGTGGTTAAAATGTCCGATTGATATAGCAAAGAAATGAACAATAAATGCTTGTTCTGGTTCAAAACCACCAAGAACCATTACGCCTATTGTTTTTAATGGTTTGTATAAAATATTTTCCATCCAATGATACCTTAAATGCGCTGCAAAGCCCATTTCTTTAACAGAATGATGCACTTTATGAAATCGCCATAGAAATTCAAACCTATGTAATAAGATGTGTGTAATCCATTGTACAAAATCTAATATGATAAAGAAAATTAAAAGTTCTGCCCAAATCGGAAAATTCTCTAAACTTATAATTGATACACTTTTTAATGTAATTCCGAAGCTTTGGAAAAAGATTTCAAATACTGAATAAAATCCTGCTATAACAATTGAAAAAACAAAGAAGTTAAAGAACATATAAAAAGCATCTAGCCAAAAATCTTTTCTTATAATTGCTTGACTTTTACGCCAAGGAATTGCAATTTCTAAAGACCAAACTATCAGTGAAATTAAAATCAATCCCCAAAAATAATTTGTGTACCACGGAACTTCAAATAAAATAGATTTCCATGTCCAATCTACAGAACCCAAAAAAGCATTTTTAAAAGCAGTAATGTATTTCTCCATTAATAAGTAATAAATAGACTTTAAAGATATTAAACTCTATTTAATTCTCTAACAATTCTTTCCTGTTTTTACTAGAATTTATAAAGTAAACACCCAACAATAAAATAAATGCAGCAATAATTGACTGCAATGTGATGTTTTCATCTAAAACATACCAACCTAAAACCAAAGCAATAATAGGATTTACGTACGCAGATGTTGAAACTTTTTCTGGTGACACTTTTTTTAATAAAAAATTAAATGAAGTAAAAGCAACAATGCTACCAAAGATTACTAATAATACCATTGAATTGATTGTGTTACTATTCCACAAAAATGGAGATTTCCATTCTTCTCCAAGCAACAAACTAAATAGTGATAATAAAATTCCTGCAGAAAGCATTTGATACCCTGAGTTTACAAAAAAACTCGAATGCAATTCTGCTTTAGAAACAAAAATACTTGCAGAAGCCCAACTAATGATGCAAGTAGCAATCATAAATACACCCAATAAACTATTTTCTCCGTTGGTAATATCTTGTTGACTAACCAATAAATAGATTCCGATGATTCCTAACAAAACGCCCAATAAGGACATCTTATAGATTTTCTGACCATATATAATTCTCATTAAAATCAATATAACTAAAGGCAATGAAGATGCTTGTAAAGCAGCAAAACTACTATCTACATATTTAAGAGCCCAAACAAAAACTCCGTTTCCGTAAACCAAAAATAAAAACCCAGCAAGTGTGTTATTTAGCAATTGCTTTCTAGTAATTTTTAAAGAAAGTTTTAAAATTTTAGAAATGATTAATATTAAAACTCCTGCAAAAGTGAATCTTGTAGAAGATAAAAATAATGGAGAAATTTCTTGAACTGCAATTTTATTCAACAAGTATGTCGAACCCCAAATTACATAAATAGCAAAAAAAGCTAAAACTATAAGTATTGTTTCTTTAGATAATTTCATGTCACAACCTTATTGAAAATTCATAATTATTCAGCTGGTCTTCCATGAATTTCCTCAAACATTTCATCGAAATTAGCTCTTAAAAATAACCTCAGTTTTATTCTGTAATCATTTTTTAACCAATCCATAAAATTATTAGTGCTTTTGCTAATACATTTAGAATATCGTTGTAATCTAAAATCGATATCATCACCTAACTTTTTTGCTAAATCGATGGCGTCATAAATATCTTCACTATTTTCAATACACATTTTTGCATGATGCTCTAACGATTTTTCTAACACCACTTTAGTAGAATCTCTGTTTTTTAAAGAATCTAAATAGGTTTGTTTTACATCAAACGCAATATCTTTTGTTTTTCCAAATTCAGCTCTTAAAGCTTCTGGCATATTATAAGCAAAGGTTTCTTCTAGATCTTCATCATTCAATAACTTTTCTAAATAAAAATTAGGAGATCTAAAGATTTGTTGCCAATCTAAATCTGCGCCCCAAGGACCAAATCTGTGAAAGTTATTTCCTAAATCAATAATATTAAAATATGGTTTATTTTTTAAAATTCGCGATCCTCTACCAATCATCTGATAGTATAGTGTCAACGATTTTGTTGCTCTGTTTAAGATAATAGACTCTACTGTTGGCTCATCAAAACCAGTAGTTAAAATACTAACCGAAGTTAAAATAGCGTTTGGTGTTTTCTTAAACCATCTTAAAATAAAAGCTCTTTCTTTTTTTGTTGCAGTATTGTCTAAATGTGCAATTGGATATCCGGCTGCTTTAAAAGTTTCGTAAACGTGAATAGACGTATTGATTCCGTTATTAAATATTAACGTTTTTTTACCTTTAGATCTTTCTTCATACGATTGTAGTAATTTACTAAGCATCAATGAATTTGAATATAAATCTTCTGACGATTTTACGGTGTAATCTCCGTTAGAACCTACAACTAAAGACGTTAAACCAACATTATAAGAAAATGTTTTTGAGTTCGCTAAAAACTCATTTTCTATTAAAGATTCTATAGTTTCACCAACAATTAACTCATTGTAATTGTCTTTCATTGGTAATTTAATGTTTGAACTTAAAGGTGTTGCTGTAACTCCAAGAATAAAAGAATTTTCAAAAAACTTAAATAATTTAGTAAACGAATTATAATGCGCTTCATCAATAATTACCAAACCGATATCAGAAATATCAAGTTTATCATCATTTAAACGATTATTTAGCGTTTCAACCATTGCAACGAAACAAGAATAATTAGATTGATCGTCTAATTTTGCGGTACTATCAATTACTTTGTTTTGCACACCAAATTCTGTTAACATAGAAGAAGTTTGTTTACACAACTCAATTCTATGTGTCATTACTAAAACTTTCTTTTGATGATGTTTTAAATATTGCCTTACCATTTCAGAGAAAATTACAGTTTTTCCACCTCCTGTTGGTAATTGATATAATAAATGATAGTCGTCTGGAGCATTTTCAAAAAGTTTAAAAATTTTATTAATTGCACCTTTTTGATAGCTATATAAATCTTTACCAGTTTTACGCTCTTCTAATTCTGTAGTAGCAATAATTTCAGACATATCTAGTTTTATGGTTGGAAGCTGCAAAAGTACGTTGTTTTTAAGGTTTTTAACGAATAAATTATCAAAAAAATCTAACTGCTTTTTATTTTACTTTTCCATAATTTTCTAATTTTTAAGATATTGTCTATCTTATTGCTATATTAACCATAAAAAATTAACGT
>JBLHOD010000100.1:0-5229 GCA_047622545.1 Polaribacter sp.
GGAATGCATCCAGTTCCGGTTCCGATATCAAGAATAGAAAACGTTGCAACTTTGTAACTTTGTAATTTTTTAACTTCAGAAATAACCCATTGAACCAGTTCCTCGGTTTCTGGTCTTGGAATTAACGTCTGTTTGTTCACTATAAAAGGAAGTCCAAAGAATTCTGTTTCTCCTAAAATGTATTGAATTGGTTCTTGTGATTTTAGTCTAGACAAAGAATTGTATAAGTGTTTAAACTTTTCTTCTGGGATTGGTAGCTGATTGTTTAACGCTACATCAATTCTTTTTAAATCGAGTTCTTTTTCAATTAATAAAAAGAAAAAAGAATCAATTTCTGTCTGAGGAAAAACAGTTGATAGTTGGTTGTTGAAATGGTTTCTAAACTCTTTTAAAAGCATCTTACAAATCTTTTAGCATCCAAACATTACAGGAGTAATGTCCAGTATTTCCAAAAGGTTTGTCAAGCAAAGTAAATCCGTTTTTTTTGTACAATGCAGTAGCGGAATTCATATAAGGCATCGTTTCCAAATAGCATTTTTCGAAACCAAATTCTCTTGCTTTTTGTAAACAATCAGTAATCATTTTACTTCCTAATCCTAAGCCACGCGCTTCAGGTAAAAAGTACATTTTTTGAAATTCACAAATGTTGCCATCATAATTATCCAATTGCGCAACTCCAGCTCCGCCAATAATTTTTCCATCAAGATCAATTACATAATATGCAGAAGTTGGTTTATTATAAGTTTCAAACATATTATCTAATGCTTTGTCTTCATAAGCTGTGCCGACCTTTGGTACACCAAATTCAATTAAAACATCTCTAATTACTTTTTTAATCTGTTGATTATCTTCTGGTTGAATCTCTCTAATTACAGGTTGTTTTATTCTCACTTTATTACACTATTTTTGCGGGAGCAAGTTATCATTTTTAATTAAAATAATGCACATTTCTCAGCACGAAAAATACATACAACGTTGTTTGCAGATTGCCAAAAACGGAATTGGAACTGCACGTCCAAATCCGTCTGTTGGAGCAGTTGTTGTTTTGAATGATGTTATTATTGGTGAAGGCTTTACAAGTGCTTACGGAGGCAATCATGCAGAAGTAAATGCAATTAATGCTGTAAAAGATAAATCGCAATTAAAAGAAGCAACTATTTATGTCACGTTAGAGCCATGTTCTCATTTTGGAAAAACGCCACCTTGTGCAGATTTAATTGTAAAACATCAATTTAAAAATGTTGTTATTGGTTGTTTAGATGCTAATATTTTGGTTACTGGAAAAGGAATTGAACTCTTAAAAAAAGCAGGAATTAATGTAGTAGTTGGTGTTTTAGAAAATGAATGTTTAGAACATCACAAACGGTTTTTTACTGTTCAGAATAAAAAACGTCCGTATATTATTTTAAAATGGGCGGAAACCAAAAGTGGATTTGTTGCTCCTTTAAAGAAAAAAAGTAATAATCCAGTTTGGATTTCTAATCAATATTCGCAACAATTAGTGCACAAATGGAGAAGTGAAGAGCATGCGATTTTGGTGGGAACAAATACAGTAATTGAAGATAACCCAAAATTAAATGTTAGAAGTTGGAGCGGAAATAACCCAATTAGAATTGTGTTGGATAGAAGTTTGCGAATTCCAAAAACTGCCAATGTTTTTGATGAAAGTGTACAAACGATTTTTTTGACTGAAAAAAGAAGCAAAAATCAAGAAGAAAGAGATAATGTAGTTTTTGAAGAAATTAATTTTCCTGAAAATATAGCGGAACAAATTTGTAAAGTATTATATAAACATCAAATTCAGTCTGTAATTATAGAAGGAGGAACGCAAACTTTACAAACATTTATTGATGCGAATTTGTGGGATGAAGCGCGAGTTTTTATAGGAGAAAATGAATTTAAAAACGGAATAAAAGGACCCGTTATTTCTGGTAAATTGACTTCAGAATCAAATTTAAAAGGTGATGTTTTAAAAATGTTGGTTTATGATTAAGAATATTATTTTTGATTTTGGTGATGTTTTTATCAATCTAGACAAGGCTGCAGTTTTAAGAAATTTAGCGAAATTTGGGGTTAAAGAAATTGATAAAGAAACGCTACAAATTCTGCATCAATATGAAAAAGGAGAAATTTCTACTGATCATTTTCTACTCTTTTTTTACGAAAGATTTGAGATACCTAAAGAAGATTTAGTTTTCGCTTGGAATTCTATTTTACTAGATTTTCCAATCCGTCGATTAGCGTTTTTGAAAAGCTTGGCATCAAGTAAAAAATATCGATTATTTTTATTAAGTAACACAAACGAATTGCATATTTCTTGGATTCAAAATAATTGGGGAAAAGAATTGTATGCTGAGTTTCAAAGTTGTTTTGAGCAGTTTTATCTATCGCACGAAATGAAGATGAGAAAACCAAATTCAGATATTTATGAGTTTGTTTTGGTAGAAAATAATTTAAAAGGAGCAAAAACTTTTTTTATTGATGATGTTAAAGAAAATACCGAAGCTGCTGAAAAATTAGGAATAAAAACTTGGAATTTAATTCCTGGTAAAGAAGATATTGTAGATTTATTAACTAAAAAAGAATTGAAAGCGTGATTTATTTAATCTTAAGCATTATTATATCAACCTCGTTATTTGTTATTTTTAAATATTTTGATGTTTATAAAATAGACACTTTAAAAGCAATTGTTGTAAATTATTTGGTAGCTTTTACCTTAGGATTTGTGCTTGCAGAAATTGATTTTTCTCTTGCAGAACTACCAAACCAGAAATGGTTTTTTGGAGCGATGATTTTAGGGGTGCTATTTATTTTCATCTTTTTTGTAATGGCTTTAACTGCACAAAGAAACGGAGTTTCCGTAGTTTCTGTAGCAGGAAAAATGTCTGTTGTTATTCCAATAATTTTTGGTGTTGTTTTATATAATGAATCGTTATCTGCAATTAAAATAATCGGAATTGTTTTAGCAATTGTGGCTGTTTATTTAGCATCGGTAAAAGACGATTTGAAAAAACATGAAAAAGCGGGTTTATTGTTGCCTGTCATCCTTTTTTTAGGTTCTGGCGCAATCGATACAACTTTAAAATATGTAGAAATTAATTTTGTTAAAGAAAATGAAGTGGCTGTTTTTTCTGGAAGCTTATTCGGTTTTGCGGCTTTTTTCGGTTTAATCATTTTATTAGTTAAAACAATTAAAAAAAGAGAACCTTTCGGTCTTAAAAATGTGATTGCAGGAATTGTATTAGGAATTCCGAATTACTATTCAATAGTATTTTTAATAAAGGCATTACAGACAAAAGGAATTGAGAGTTCAACCTTATTTACTATTAACAATGTCGGTATTGTTGTCGTTTCTACACTAATTGGCTTGTTGATTTTTAAAGAAACTTTTAGTTTAAAAAATAAAATTGGTATCGCTTTGGCGATTACAGGAATCATTTTAGTCGCAATTGCTTAATGGGAGACGCATATAAAACCATAGAAAAACCATCTGATGAAACACTATTTAAAGATAGAAATAGTAAGTTTTTTGGTTATGCTTTTCCCGCTTTAAATGAAGATGATATTAAAAACGCCTTAGAAGAATTAAAAAAGAAACATCATTCTGCACGTCATTTTTGTTATGCTTGGCAATTAGGTATTGAAACTGTTTCTTATAGGGCAAATGATGATGGAGAACCGAATAATTCTGCAGGAATGCCAATTTACGGACAAATTCAAGCATTTGGTGTAACCAATATATTAATTGTTTCTGTACGATATTTTGGAGGAACAAAATTAGGCGTTGGGGGATTGATTAACGCATATAGAAGTTCAGCGCAATTAGCATTAGAAGCTTCGAAAATTGTAGACAAAACAATTGATGTGCAATTTCAATTGTCTTTTGGTTATGAGTTGATGAATAAAGTAATGCGAATTATAAAAGAAAAGCAATTAACGATTGTTTCTCAAACATTGGAGTTAGATTGTCAATATATTATTTCTATCCGTAAAAAAGAAGCAGATTCAATTTTTGAAATTTTCACCAATTTATATAAAGTAGCCATTAAAAAATTAGAGTAATTTCTCTAAAATATAATCCGGACAACGCATCGGTTTTTTTGTTTTCATATTGATAAAAGCTAACATTGTATATCCTGTTGTTAAAAGTTCATTTTTTTGATTAAAAATTTCGTACTCAAATTCAATCTTAACAGTCGGAATTTTTTTTAATGTAGTTTTTACCGTAATTTCATCGTCGAACTCGGCAGATTTTTTAAAATTGCATTGTAAAGTTACAACGGGAAGCATCACATTATTTTCTTCCATATTTTTGTAAGAAATACCGAAAGACCTTAGCCAGTCTATCCTTCCGATTTCGAAAAACTGTGCGTAGTTACCATGATAAACAACACCCATTTGGTCTGTTTCTCCGTAACGTACTCTAAATGAGGTGGATTGTGTAATCAAGAAATGTATTTTTTTTGTGAGTTTTATTCTACGAAAAAAAAAGTTAATAATCAATAGCAAATTCATTTTTTTATACTGAATTTTATTCACACTTTTGTAAAGCTGTTGAGAAAGGGTGCAAAACCCCAAAATAAGAACAAAATATTTAATTTTAATATCTACATAATTTAGAATGACTAAAACTGCTGACTCAGTTTGGAATGAGTGCCTTTCTTTTATTAAAGACAATATAAAACCGCAAGCATATAAGACTTGGTTTGAACCTATCAAACCAATTAAAATATCTGGCGAAGCTTTAACAATTCAGGTACCTAGTAAATTCTTTTATGAATGGTTAGAAGAGCATTATATTAAATTACTTAGAGTTGCTCTAGTTAGAGAGTTGGGTAAAGAAGCAAAGTTAATTTACGATGTACGTATGGAAAACACGTATAGTAGTAATAGTCCACAGACAGTAAAAATACCAAGTTCTAATAGAGACCCCTTAAAACCTCAAAGAATTACTGTTCCTGTAGAAATTAGAGACAGAGAATTAAGAAACCCATTTGTGATTCCAGGATTGCAAAAAGTAAAAATTGAATCTCAATTAAATCCAAATTACAATTTTAATAATTTTATTGAAGGAGACTCTAATCGTTTAGCGCGTTCTGCAGGAATGGCAGTTGCCAATAAGCCTGGTGGAACATCTTTTAATCCATTATTAATTTATGGTGGAGTTGGATTAGGGAAAACGCACATTGCTCATGCAATTGGAGTTGATATTAAAGATAAATATCCTGA
>JBLHOD010000101.1:0-5207 GCA_047622545.1 Polaribacter sp.
TTGGGCTGTTGCAATTATTTTATTGTTTACTGCTTTAACACGTAAATGTCCTTTATTTTCTATATTCGGAATTAATTCTTGTAAAGTTAAAAAGTAAAAAAACCCCGATGAGATACTGAACTAAATTCAGCATAAATCATCGGGATTTTAATTTCTTTTTCAATATTAATTCTCCCTAAAACCTGAATGTAACACCAACTAAAAAGTTACGTGTTGCTTGCGGATAATATCCTGCTCCATCCAATGTTGTTGTTTGATTTGGTGCAGACCAAGTATCGTCATATGTGTAATAATAACCTCTGTCTACATATTCTTTATTAAAGATGTTGTTTATCAATCCTGTAAAAACAACTTCACTAAAAATACTTTTTGGTTTTAAAACATAGGTAAAGTTGATATCAGAAGTAAAGTAACTTTCTAGTACATCATTTGCAGATACTTCGCTATTTAAATTACTCATATATTGTTTGCCAACATATTTTGACAAGAACGAAAACTGCATGTTTTGTGATGGAGAAAACACCAATGCGTTTCCTGCAATAATACCAGGAGAAAACGAAATAGTTGTATTTCCTAACTCTTTTAGATTTCCATCTACAGAAGAAACAAAATCAGTGTTTTTGTTCTTACTCAAAGCAAGATTTGGTCTTACACTAAATTGATTCGTTAATTTGATGTCGGCATCAATTTCTAATCCTAATCGGTAACTTTTCCCGCTTGTAGCTCTAACAGGTGCGCCAACACCATCAATCGCTCCAGTTAACACCAATTGATTTTTATACACCATATAATATACATTGGTATTTAACACAGTCGATTTGTTTTTTAAACGCCAACCCAACTCATAATCGTTTAAGTTTTCTGGTGTTTTTATTCCGTTTTCAAAATCTTTTCTATTCGGTTCTTTATTGGCAACAGCAAATGAAAAATATACATGTTGATTGTCATTTAAAGAATACGTTGCTCCGAATTTTGGATTGAAAAAGCCAAAATTTTCGTCAATAGCAATCGGATTTCTATCTGATGTTAAACCATTCGTTGTGTAGTTTACATTTCTGTATTGCAAATCGGCATAAAAACTCATGTTTTCATCAACTTTAAAAGTAGCTTTAGAAAACATGCTAAAATCGTTTTTGGCAGAATTACTTTCGTAATAGGTATCTCTAATATTTGCAGTTGGAGCAAATTGTTTTGTCCAAATTATTTCTCCAAAATGATAATTTGAATATTTGCTATAAGAAACACCAGAAATAATTTCTACCCCTTCATTTTTATAAGTAGCATTAAAATTGGCAACATAAAACTTGTTGTCTAACCACCGTCTAACAATTACATCTGTTTTAGAACCATTAGTTGCAACTACTAAATTTGCAAAATCTGAAGGACTTTTATCTGCTTTATATTGCTCAAAAAACCCTTGTCCTTTTGTATAATTTAATCCAATATTAGTAGACCAATTCTCGGTGATTTTTTCATTCCAATGAAACTGATAATGATCTTGCTGAAAATCATCAACTTCATTTTCGTAGGTATATGGATTTTGCCTTCTATCAGCTGCTAATTGTGTAGCATCAATTCCTGCCCAAGCTTGATATGTTCTTTCTTTACCACCAAATGTAATTGCTTTAATTAGTGTGTTTTCATCAACATAAGAAGCTTGTAAAAAGTAGGATTTTAAATCCGTAAATGCTCTATCAATATAACCATCAGAATAAATTTTAGATAAACGACCCGCAATTTCTACATGATCATTTATTTTTCCTGTGCTAAATTTCACCGTATGTTTTTTGGTATTGTATGAACCAAACGAGTTTGAAATTTCTCCAAAGGATTTTTCTGAAATCGCATCTGTTAAAATATTTAAACTCGCCCCAAATGCTGCTGTTCCGTTTGTAGATGTTCCAACGCCACGTTGCAATTGTAAACTTTGTGTAGAAGAAGCAAAATCGCCCATGTTTACCCAAAAAGTTCCTTGACTTTCAGCATCATTATACGGAATTCCGTTGATAGTAACATTGACACGTTCTGCGTTAGAACCACGAACATTAATGTACGTGTAACCAACACCAGCACCAGCATCCGAAGACGTAACCACAGAAGGTAAATAGTTTAGTAAAATAGGAATGTCTTGTCCTAAATTACGTTTAGCAATTTCCTTTTTTGATAGATTAGAATGTGTAACGGGCGAGTTTGCTTTTACACGAACTGCAGAAACCAATACTTCATCTAACACATTGTTTTCTGATTGTAAATTAAAATCAACGAGTACATTTTGATTGGTAATCGTGACCTTTTTTGATGTTGATTTGTAACCAATAAAACGGACTTCAATTTCATGTGTTCCAGAAGCAACTTTAAATTGATAGTTTCCTTCAAAGTCAGATGAAGTTCCTTTGTTAGCATTTTTAATAAAAACAGAAGCACTCGCTAAAGGTTGGTTGTTTTCATCATAGATTTTTCCAGAAATTGTAAAAGTCTGGGAGCTTACAAGCATGCTTGTAAACAAGAATAAAAAAATGGATATTTTTTTCATTTTAAAAAAATTTAAAACGAATAAAAAGAGGTAATTATTCTTGTGATTAATATTGAATAATTAAAATTTTTGAAGCTTCCGCTTCTGCACTCGCTAAAAAGGTCTACCAGACCTTTTTTTACACTCGCTTCCTAAACAGCATTACCTGTTCTAGGTTCAATGGGTATGATCTCAGCCTTTATTAAAGTTTTGAGTTTTTAAGTGTAAGTGTTGAGTTCCTAAAAACTCAAAATTTACAACTCATAACTAAAAAAAGCACCCCTTTATGAGAACGTTGCAAAAGTAGATTAGATTTTTGAATTAGAAAACAACTAAATGATTTTTTTGTAGATTTGATTTTTAACAAAAAAATTATGAATACTTTAAACGGATTAGAAACTTGGCACGAATTTGTAAAAAATAAAGATCATGAAAACGTAGGTGATTTTATAGATGATGATGCCGTTTTATATTCTCCAATTGTTTTTAAACCAATTGAAGGAAGTTTTATGGTAACTATGTATTTGATGGCAGCGGCAGAAATTATTGCAAATAACAATTTTAAATATGTTAGGGAAGTTTGTGATAATGAAAATGCAATGCTAGAATTTATTACAGAAATTGATGGAATTTCTGTAGAAGGAATTGACATGATTAAATTTACCAAAGAAGGAAAATTAAAAGAAATTAAAGTAATGATTCGTCCATTAAAAGCGGTGAATATTGTACACCAAAAAATGGGAGAATATTTACAAAAAATGAATTCTTAATTGAGTTTAGGTTTTTTACGCAATGCTTTTTTTACAGAAATTTTCTTTTTGTTTTCTGCTTTTTTTCTAATTGAAGATTTACTTGGTTTTGTTGGCCTTCTTTTTTTAGGAACTTTTAATCCTTGAGTAATAATTTCTAAAAAACGTTTAATTGCGAGCTCTTTATTTTTATGTTGACTTCTACTTTCATCACAAGTTAAGAGTAACACATTTTCTTTGGTAAGTCGAGTTGCCAATTTTTTAAGTAAGCGATTTTTTTCTTCCTCAGAAAATTCGAGTGAGTTTTCTAAATCAAAAAACAATTCAATTTTAGACGAGACTTTGTTTACATGTTGTCCGCCAGCGCCACTACTTCTAGTTGCTTTAAAATTGAGTTCTTTAATGAGTTTTTCTGTATCCAAAACAAATTATTATTTTTCTAAACTTTTAGAGAATGAGGACAGGTTATTTCTGTTTGCAATGAGTTGATCAATTGCATTAACGGCAATTTTTAATCGGGTTTCTTTATTGCCTTCTAACAAAACATACGGGCGATTGTATTTCTTTAAGGCGTTTTCAAAAGCATTAAACATTTCTCTTCTTAACCCTGGTCTGTCTCGTAAATCATCTTCTTCCCAAGGCGTATCAATAAAGGTTAATAAATACAAATCGTAGGTGTTGTTTTTTGCAGCTTTGTCTAATATTGGATCTACAAATCCGCCATAATATTCTTCAGAATACACTTTAGTTTCTAGTAAATCGGTATCACAAATTAAAACTCTATCTGCTTTTTCTACTAACCTGTTTTCTAATTTTATTTGCCCGATTGCAATCGGAACTAAATCTTCTGCTTCACAAGTTCTACGTACGTTATTCCATTTTCTTTGCAAATATTCACGCGCATATTCTGGTGCCCAAACCGTATTGTAATAGCGAGCTAATTGTTTAGAAAGTGTTGTCTTTCCAGTAGATTCTGGACCAAATAAAACAACTTTTATAATGTTTGCTGGTTGCTGTCTAAGCTTTTCTTCCATGCTGTATATCCTTGTATTGCTAAGATTAAAAATATAGTATATTGAATTCCTGTAAAACCGTATCCTTTAGCAAAATATAAAGGGATTGAAACGATGTTGCCAGCAATCCAAAAAATCCAATGTTCAATTTTTTTATTTGCCATTAACCACATTGCGGCAAAAAATATTCCTGTTGTAAATGTGTCTAAATATGGTGTTCCTTCTCTAAAATTAGTCAAATTTCCTGACATAAGTTTTTCAGAAGCATAATTTATACTTTCTGTAAAACCAAGATTATTTGGCATTACATTATAATATCTATATACAATAATTACAAATATTGAAGTAAATGCAAAAATACCAAATGCTTTTAGTTTGTCGGATTTATTGGTTCTAGAAATAGGAATATGATTTTCTTTATTATCCGTAAACTGCCTCCACATATACCAACCATACACACTCATAATTGTATAATATATATTGATAATAAGGTCGCCATATAAGTTCCATTGAGACAACAGATATACATAGATTGCTGTGCTAATTATTCCTGTAGGAAACACTAAAATGTTTTCTTTTTTAGCATAAAAAACACTTATTACACCAAATAAAGCAGCAATAAATTCTAAAAGAATATTAAGTGTAGTTGCAGTTTTGTAGGGTTCTAGAAAAAAGTCAATAATTGAGTTCAAAAGGTTTAGTTTAAAATGTAAAAGTATAACTTTCTTTTGTTTTGTTCATTTTGTTTTGATACAAAACGAACCAAAAAATCAATTCTATCCTTAGGAAATTGCTTCGCATCATTCATTTTCAAAACTTATGCTTGAAGCTACGCTTCGCAGTTTCGTCTTTTCATTCATTATTTCTTCGGATAGCCGCCAAATAGGAATTTTATTTTTTTATTTCATTAAAAAAAGAGACATCATTTTCAAA
>JBLHOD010000102.1:0-5195 GCA_047622545.1 Polaribacter sp.
ATAATTCATTTCCTAAAAATAACATTTCTTTGATTCATAAATTGTGTGATAGACATTTTGGAATTGGAGCTGACGGATTAATTTTATTAGAAGATGATCCTGAAACTGATTTTAAAATGACGTATTATAATGCTGATGGAGAAGAAGGAACTATGTGTGGAAACGGCGGAAGATGTATTGTTTCTTTTGCTAATAAATTAGGTGTTATTTCATCAAATACTACCTTTAATGCAATCGATGGTTTGCACCATGCAACTATAAAAAACGATTTAGTTTCTTTACAAATGGCTGATGTAAAAAAGGTTGAAGTTCACGAAAATTTTGTTTTTGCAAATACCGGTTCGCCTCATCATGTTCAATTAGTTAAAAATGTAGAGACTTATGATGTCGTTTCAAATGGTAGAAAATTAAGAGATAATTATGGAAATGTAGGAAGTAATATTAATTTTGTACAACAAATAGATGAAACTGCTTTTAAAGTTAGAACATACGAACGCGGTGTTGAGGATGAAACATTAGCTTGCGGAACTGGCGTAACAGCTGTTGCAATTGCAATGCACAAAACCAATAAAACCAATTCAAACAATATTAAGCTATCTGTTTTAGGCGGAGAATTAGAAGTTGCTTTTGTAGTTGAAAACGAATGTTACAAAAATGTTTTTTTAAAAGGACCAGCAACGTTTGTGTTTAAAGGAACAATTGAAATTTAATGATTACGCTAAAAGGAAAAAACATACAATTAAGGGCATTAGAACCAGAAGATTTACAGTTTTTGTTTGATACAGAAAATGATGAGTCTTTTTGGGAAGTGAGCAATACACAAACTCCGTTTTCTAAATCTTTATTAAAACAATATTTAGAAAATGCACATTTAGATATTTTTGAAGCCAAACAATTACGTTTAATTATCCAAGAAAATTCAAACAAAAAACCTGTTGGAATCATAGATCTTTTCGATTTTAATCCGCAACATAAAAGAGCTGGAATTGGAATCTTAATTCATAAAGAATATCAAAAAAAAGGTATTGCTTCTGAAGCATTAGAGTTGTTAATTACCTATTGCTTCACACATTTAAACATACATCAATTGTATGCAAATATCACTTCAGATAATGAAAACAGTATTTCGCTTTTCTCAAAACATCAGTTCAACAAAATTGGTGTAAAAAAAGATTGGCTTTTTTCTAACAACACTTTTAAACACGAAATTTTATATCAAAGAATACATGAATAAAAAGAAACTTATAATCTTAATTACAAGCCTTTTATTGATAACTGGAGGTGTTTTAATTTACAATATATATGGTAAAATTTACAAACCAAATGTTGTGAAAGATGGGTTTGTTTTTATCAAAACAAATAGTACTTTAGAAGATGTAGAAAACGAAGTTAGACCTTTTTTAAAACGAGTAAAACCATTTGTTTGGGTTGCTAAAAGAAAGAGTTATCAAGATGTAATTAAACCTGGTAAATATAAAGTAACAAAAGGTTCATCTAACAATGATTTAATCAACTTATTACGAAGCGGAAATCAAACTCCTACTCTTGTTGTATTTAACAATCAGCATTCCTTAGAAGGTTTAGCTGGCAGAATATCTACACAAATTGAAGCAGATTCAATTTCACTTTTAAACGCGATGAAAGATGTTAATTTTCTAAATAAACATCAATTTACAGTAAAATCTTCCTTAGGGATGTACGTTCCGAATAGTTATGAATTTTATTGGAATTCAACTGCCCAAAAGTTTAGAGATAAAATGTTCATTGAATACAATCGTTTTTGGGATGAGAAAAGAGAAAGTCAAGCTAAAAAATTAAAATTAAACAGAACTCAAGTAATTACATTGGCTTCTATCGTTCAAAAAGAAACTGCAAAAATTTCTGAAAGACCAATTGTGGCTGGATTGTATTTAAACAGAATAAAACGGGGTTGGCCTTTACAAGCAGATCCAACAATTATTTATGCGTTGAAAGAAAAACATGGTCAAGATTTTATCGTGAAACGAGTTTTAAATAAAGATTTAAAAATAAATTCTCCATACAATACGTACAAAAACAAAGGTGTTCCACCAACATTAATTGCAATGCCAGATATTTCATCAATTGATGCTGTTTTATTTTCAAAAAAACACAACTATTATTATATGTGCGCTAGTGTTGACAAAGTTGGATATCACGAGTTTGCAAATTCTTTAAATCAACATAATAGAAACGCTAGAAAATATCAACGTTGGATAAATAAGAAAGGAATTAATAGATAAATTAAATGTTTGAAGAGATATTTAAAAATAGCATTAAATTGTCATTCCCGAGAAATCGGGAATCTGTTTTTTATATCCAATATTCAACTGTAATTTTATTTATTTTACTGTTTTCAATCAATCTTCAAGCACAGACTTCATCTTTTTATACAAAATCTGATACTCTCAATATTAAAAGAAGAAATGGAGTTGTAATTGCTGAAACTACTTTAGCAATCGGAGCTTTAATTGCATTAGATAAATTATGGTACTCTGATTATCCTCGTTCTAGTTTTCATTTTAAGAATGACAACAATCAATGGAAACAGATGGATAAAATTGGTCATATAATGACTTCCTATTATGTTGGAAAAACCGGAATGGATGTTTTAGATTGGGCTGGAGTTTCTAAAAAAAATCAATTGATTTATGGTGCAACATTCGGATTTACTTTTTTAACCTCAGTAGAAATTTTAGACGGATTTTCAAAAAAATGGGGCGCTTCTTGGGGTGATATTTTAGCAAATGCAAGTGGAACAGGATTGTTAATCGGACAAGAATTGCTTTGGGAAGAGCAACGAATACAATTAAAATATTCTTTTCATCAAACTGAATACGCAAAACAAAGACCTAATGTTTTGGGCGGTCATTTTATTCAGCAAGCTTTAAAAGATTATAACGGACAAACCTATTGGCTTTCTGCAAATATTTGGTCTTTTAATAAAGAAAGTAATTTTCCGAAATGGTTAAATATTGCTTTTGGTTATGGAGCTGAAGGAATGTTGTATGGAGAATCAAATCCTACTAATCTATTTACTCAAGATCCGTACAGGCAATTTTATTTGAGTTTAGATGTCGATTTAACGAAAATAAAAACCAAATCAAGATTCTTAAAAACGCTGTTTTCTACAATCAGTTTTATTAAAATTCCTGCCCCAGCTTTAGAGTATAATAGCAAAGGAAATTTTAATTTTCACTTTTTACATTTTTAACCTCCTTTATGAATAATAAAGATTGCTGGTCGTTTATGTAAATCTGGATTTTCGCTTTTCCAACCAGTTACATCTTTCGTTTTAATATATTCTGTTGGTAACGTAATATCTGCAGCAACACATAAATTTGTAGTTGGTGTTAATGTTGCTTTTAGATCTGCAAATAATTTTTCGTTTCGATAAGGTGTTTCTATAAAAATCTGAGACTGATTTTTATCTTTAGATAATTTTTCTAGCTCTTTAATTGTTTTTTTTCTTTCTGATTTATCAATCGGTAAATATCCATTAAACGCAAAACTTTGTCCGTTCATTCCAGAACTCATCATTGCCATTAATATTGACGATGGACCAACTAGCGGAACTACTTGAATTCCTTTATCGTGTGCTAATTTTACAATAGTTGCTCCTGGATCTGCAACTGCAGGAACTCCTGCTTCAGATAATAATCCAACAGAAAAACCTTCATTACAAACATCTAAATATGAGCGAGTTTCAAGTTCGTCTGCATATTTATCTAACATCATAATTGTTAATGATGGTTGTGATTTTTTTGGTGTGATTTTTTTAATAAATCGTCTTGCTGTTTTTTCATTTTCCACAATAAAATAATCTATTTGTTCAATTACTTTTTTTACAGAAATTGGCATTACTTCTAACGGCTCATTATCACCTAAGGTAGTTGGAATTAAATAGAGTTTACCCTTCATTGTTTTCAATTTTAGAAGCAATTAATTCACAAGCTTCGTCAAGCATTTGATATACGTTATCAAAACCAGAATCTCCGCCAAAATATGGGTCTGGAACACTTTGATTTGAATTTGGATGCACTTCATTTAGAATAAACTGCACTTTTTCTTTATCGTATTTATCTCTAGCTAAAGCTAAAACTTCTTGATAATTTCCTTGATCCATTACATAAATCAAATTGAAATAATCAAAATCATCTACAGTAAATTTTCTACATCGTTGATGAGAAATGTCTATTCCATGTTTTTGAGCAACAGCAATAGATCTATCATCTGGTAAATGACCAACATGATAACCAGCTGTTCCAGCAGAATCTACACGAACTTTTTCTCGTTGTACTTTAGATTGTAAAATACCTTCTGCTAGTGGAGAACGACAAATGTTTCCCAAGCAAACCATTAATATTTTCATTATGTGAAGTTTAGAAAGTTAACTTCTTGGTTAAGTCGTCAACGTATTTTCTGAATTGCTTATCAGTTTCCGTTAGGTTATCTACTGTTTTACAAGCGTGTAAAACGGTTGCGTGATCTCTATGACCAATTTGTGAACCAATACTTGCCAATGATGACTTTGTCATTCTTTTAGCAAAAAACATTGCTAATTGACGTGCTTGTACTATATGACGTTTTCTAGTTTTAGATTGCAATGTTGCAACATCCATATCAAAGTATTTAGAAACTACTTTTTGAATGTAATCTATAGAAACTTCTTTCTTCGTGTTTTTAACAAACTTATCTACAATTTGTCTCGCTAATTCTAAGGTATATTCTCTTCTGTTAAAAGATGCTTGCGCAATCATAGAAATAAGTACGCCTTCTAATTCTCTAACATTCGATTTAATATTCTTTGCAATATACTCTACAATATCTTCTGGCATTTCTACGCCATCTCTAAACAATTTGTTTTCAAGGATAGAAATTCTAGTTTCGTAATCTGGTGCTTGTAATTCTGCGGATAATCCCCATTTAAAACGAGATAACAAACGTTGTTCGATATCTTGCATATCAACCGGCGCTTTATCTGAAGTTAAAATAACTTGCTTACCATTTTGATGTAAATGATTAAAAATATGGAAGAATACATCTTGTGTTCCTGTTTTACCAGATAAGAATTGTACATCATCAATTATTAAAACATCAATCATTTGATAGAAATGAATAAAATCATTTCTAGTATTTGATTTTACAGAATCTATAAATTGTTGTGTAAATTTTTC
>JBLHOD010000103.1:0-5191 GCA_047622545.1 Polaribacter sp.
CCCATTAAAGCAAGTAAAAAATATTTAAAGTAAGAAAATGGTTCGCCGCTTCCTCCGACAGTTGTAAACATTCTGTCCCAACGAATTGATGAAAATTTAGCAAATCCTTTTGCGTTAGGATCCCAGCTTAACCAAATAAATACTGGTTTTCCTACCACATGATCAAACGGAACATAACCCCAATAACGTGCATCTAAGGAATTTTGCCTGTTATCTCCCATCATCCAATAGTAATCTTGTTTAAACGTGTAAGAAGTTGCTGCTTTGCCATTTAAATAATATTTATGACCAACGATTGATAAGTTATTCCGCTCGTATCTTCTTATAATTTGCTCATAAAAAGGCATCGATTTTTCATTCAATTCAACAGTTTTTCCTTTTTTAGGAATGTAAATTGGACCATAATTATCATTCGTCCATAAATTATAAGGACTATGAGGAAATAAATCTTTATTAAAAGTTCCTTTTGGTTCTATCTTTTTTATAACACTTTTTACAATCGGATTGTTTTTAATTAAAGCAGCTTCTTCGTCCGTAAGGTTTAAAATAAATTTACCATCTCTAACATCATATTCTCTAATATTATATCTTTTTGCTGCTCCTTGAGTAAATTGTTTTCCACCAGTATCAACAGTGAAAAAGTATTGAGGTTTTGCTCTGTCTGGCAACACGGTTCTTTTTCCGTTTATAAATACATAACCGTCTCTTATTTCTAAAGAATCTCCAGGAGCACCAACTGCACGTTTTACATAATTTGTTTTTTTGTCAAGTGGTTTGTAGGAAAATTCGCCAGAATTATCTCCCCACATTAAATTCAAAGAATCTGCAGGCCAACTAAAAACAACAATATCGTTGCGTTTAATTTTTTGAATCCCTGGCAAACGCATATATGGTAATGATAATTTGTTTAACCATGATTCTTGATTTTCTGAATCTGAAACATAAGACTTTCCTAGAAAAGGTAATGTGTCATGGACCATAGGAGCAGCAATTGTTGTCATCGGAACTCTTGCTCCGTAATGAAATTTACTTACAAATAAAAAGTCACCCACGTACAATGTTTTTTCTAGTGATGAAGTTGGAATTGTATACGGTTGCATAAAATAGGTATGCACTAGAGTAGCTGCAATAATTGCAAAAGCGATGGAACTAATCCATTCTCCAAGAGGACTTCTTGGTTCTAAACTTCTGTCTTTTACATATTCATTTTTAGAAAAATAATTGATGTAAAATAAATAAAAACCTAATGATACTATAGCAAGAATTGTATCCTGTCTTTTATGATGGCTAAAACTTCTACACGTTTCTATCCAAATTATTGGAAACATTAACAAGTTTATAACTGGAATAAACAATAAGATTGTCCACCATTTTGGGCGATTGATAATTTGCATTAATACAATTGCGTTGTAAATTGGCACAATTGCTTCCCACGCTTTTCTACCAGCTTTAACATATAATTTCCAGGTAGCTAAAAAGTGGATTACTTGTAAAGCTAAAAAGAATAAAAACCATTCCGTAAATGTCATAATATATTTTTTTTGATTGTTTTCTGTTTGGAAAACGTCATCGTAATAATAGTTTATTAGTTTGTTTTGCTAAGAAATGTTACATTCTTTAACCAATGTTTAACACATCTTTCATTGTAAAAACACCTTTTCTATCCAAAATCCATTCTGCTGCAACAACAGCACCTAATGCAAAACCTTTTCTGTTATGCGCTGTGTGTTTTATCTCAATAGTATCTACTTCTGATATGTAATTTACAACATGTGTTCCAGAAACATCTCCAACTCTCTTAGACGTAATTGGAACAATTTCTGATGAACTTTCTCCGTTTAATTTCCATGTCGATTTAGAACTGTTTTTTATAATCCCTTCTGCTAATGTAATTGCTGTTCCGCTAGGTGCGTCTAATTTCTGTGTATGATGAATTTCTTCTAAAGAAACTTTATAATCGCTTAAAGTATTCATCATTTTAGCTAATTGATTATTGAGTTCAAAAAAAATAGTTACTCCAATGCTAAAGTTAGAAGCGTATATAAAAGATCCATTTTTCTGTTTACATAAATCAACGATTTCATTATGTTTTTCTAGCCAACCAGTTGTTCCTGATATAACAGGCACTTGATTATTAATACAATTAGAAATATTATTTACTGCCGAAGTTGGTACGCTAAAATCGATAGCAACATCAGCTTCAGTAATATTATACGTAGAATTCGAGTTTGATTTTATAACAATTGTATGGCCTCTTTGTAAAGCAATCTTTTCAATTTCTTTACCCATTCTTCCGTATCCTAATAAAGCTATTTTCATTTAAAAAGAATATTTAAAATTTAAACCAAATCTTGGAATTTCATATGTTATTGGATTATAAAGCATGATAGGAGAAAACGTTAAATTATCGTTGGTGTTAAATTGTAATAAATGAGCATTTACACTTGCTTCAACAATCTGTAATACGTAAAAAACTACCGTAGTTAACAATGCCAAGTCTCTATTGCTTTTTAATGTTTTTTGAGCGCTTATCAAGCCGTTTCTAGAAATAATTAGAGAACCATCTCCGTTTGTAAATTCGTCTTGTAAACCGGCTTCTCGCATTTTAAAAGCTGTTCTATAACGGTCGTATTCATTGTTGTTATCTAAATAAAAATAAATGCTTGTTCCCATTGCGCCCCAAACAATTGGCGCTTTCCAATATTTTTTATTATAAATTTGACCACCACCAGGAAAAATAGCAGAGTAAAATGCTGCTTTAGATGGAGACAAAGGATTAAAGTAGTTGCTATTCATTTTAATTTTTCCTTTTATTTTAAGATCATCTACTTGTGTAGAATCTTTTTGTGCGCTTATAGAAAATGATATAAGGACACTTAAAAAGAAAAGTATTTTTTTTAGTGATAACACTATTTTAATAAGTTTTTTATTCGATTAAAATCTTCTTCTGATTTAAATGAAATTGAAATTTTTCCTTTTCCTTTTGCAGTAACATTAACATCAACTTTACTTCCGAAAAAAGAATTTAATTTGGATAAAGATTCTTTTACAAAACTAGGAGTTTGTTTTTTAGCTTTTGTAGAACTACTCCTTTCTTTTATACTTTTTACAAGTTCTTCAGTTTGTCTTACAGACAATTTATCTTTAACAACTTTAGCATAAATGTCTAATTGATTTTTAGAGGAATCTACGTTAATTATAGCTCTTCCATGTCCCATCGAAATAAAGCCATCACGCATTCCGGTTTGAATAATTGGATCTAATTTTAACAAACGCAAGAAGTTGGTTACGGTAGATCTTTTTTTACCAACTCGTACACTTAATTGTTCTTGAGTAAGTTTTATTTCTTCAATTAAACGTTGATAAGACAATGCAACTTCTATTGGGTCTAAATTTTTACGCTGTATGTTCTCTACCAATGCCATTTCTAGCATTTCTTGGTCGTTCGCTAATCTAATATATGCAGGAACGGTTTTGTTTCCAATTAATTTAGAAGCTCTATATCTACGTTCACCAGAAACTAATTGAAATTTATTTCCTTCTAATTTACGAACTGTAATCGGCTGAATAACACCTAATTCTTTAATAGAATTAGCTAATTCGTTTAAAGCATCTTGATCAAAATGAGTTCTAGGTTGAAAAGGATTAACATCTATTTTAATCAATTCAATTTCTACAATTGTGCCAACTAATTTATCAGCATTTTTATCAGAAACAGAATTAATATCAACAGAAGATTCTTTTAATAATGCAGATAATCCTCTACCTAAAGCTTGCTTTTTTGTTGCTTTTGCCATTATGAGTTTTTCTTAATAATTTCGTTTGCTAAACTTAAATAATTTATAGCACCTTTACTTGTAGCATCATAAGCAATAATACTTTCTCCGTAACTTGGTGCTTCTCCTAAACGTGTATTTCGTCTGATAATTGTATCGAAAACCATGGTGCTAAAATGCTTGCGAACTTCTTCTACAACTTGGTTAGAAAGGCGTAAACGAGAATCGAACATGGTTAGTAATAATCCTTCAATATCTAAATTTGGATTGTGGATGTTTTGAATGCTTTTAATGGTATTTAATAACTTCCCCAATCCTTCTAAAGCAAAATATTCACATTGTATGGGTATGATGACAGAATTGGCTGCTACTAAAGAGTTTAAGGTGATTAAACCTAAAGACGGAGCGCAATCTATTAAAATATAATCATACTGATTTGTTAATTTAGCGAGCGATTTTTGAAGCATGTATTCTCTCTGCTCTTTATCTACCAACTCAATTTCTATTGCAACTAAATCTATGTGAGCAGGAATAATATCTACATTCGGAGAAGTAGTTTTTTGTATCGCATCATTTATAGAAACTGAATGTTCTAAAACCTGATACGTTCCAATCTCTACACTATCTACATCAATTCCTAAACCCGAAGAAGCATTGGCCTGAGGGTCAGCGTCTATAAGCAAAACCTTCTTTTCTAGAACACCTAAAGAAGCTGCTAAATTTACAGTAGTCGTCGTTTTACCGACACCACCTTTTTGATTTGCAATTGCAATAATTTTACCCATTAAAATATCGGATTATATAGAAAGTAAAAATACGATTATTTGTTGTTAATAAAAATCAAAGATGTTAACAAAATATTAAAAACACAAACATCTAAAAGTTAAGTATTTAAATTTGTTTTGTTGAATATGATAAACATTATAGAGCATATAAAAACCGTTGAGTTATCAACGGTTTTTATAATGATTTTTGTTATTTTTTTGGAATATTTTTAAGTACTTCTAGTAAAAATTTCCAAAATTTTTGAGTTGATGATATACTTGTTCTTTCGTCAGGAGAATGTGCTCCTAAGATTGTTGGACCAAAAGAAACCATATCCATTTTTGGGTAATTCTGACCTAGAATTCCACATTCTAAACCAGCATGGCAAGCTGCTATTTTTGCTTTTTCGCCATGTAATTCTTCATATAAAGTATCTAATATTTTTAAAATAGCTGAATCTATATTTGGTAACCAACCTGGGTATTCTCCAGAAAAATTAACTTCAAACCCTGATAATTCAAATGCAGAACGAATAGAGTTTGCTAAATCAATTTTATTGGTTTCTGACGAAGAACGTGTTAAGCAATTCACTGAAATTACGCCGTCTTTTACAACAACTTTTGCAATATTATTAGAAGTCTCTACCAAGT
>JBLHOD010000104.1:0-5172 GCA_047622545.1 Polaribacter sp.
AACATTTCGTTACATACAATTTCTGTGATGTATTTTTTCGTTCCATCTTTGTCTTCGTAACTTCTAGAAGTTAATTTACCTTCAATAGCAACTTCGCTACCTTTTTGCAAATACTTTTCTATAATTTCTGCTGTTTTATTCCAGGCAACTACATTGTGCCATTGTGTGTCTGTCACTTTTTCGCCTTCTGCGTTTTTGTAAGTTTCGTTTGTAGCAATAGACATTTTTGCTAGTTTTTTTCCACTTTCTAACGTGATAATTTCTGGATTGTTTCCTAAATTTCCAATTAACTGTACTTTGTTTCTTAACGTACTCATAAGATAAGGTTTTAAACACTTCGACTTTGCTCAGTGCAGGTTTATATATTAATTTTTGTCAATTCGCTACTGAATCAAGTCCAGCATAAATTTAACATGGCAAAGATGCGATGACTTCCAAATTTTATTCGGTTAAAAAGCGCTTACTTTCGTATGTAAACGTTTGTAGTCGTTTGTAAATGATTTTTTAGTATCTTTATAGTCAATAAAATACAACGCAATGGAAACAAAGCAATGTTTAGAGTGTGGCGAAAAGATAGTTGGAAGAATCGATAAAAAATTCTGTACCGATTATTGTCGTAATAGTTATAATAACAAGGTAAATAAGGAAAGTAAAAACTTAATTAGAAACACTAATAATCGGTTACGAAAAAACTATAAAATTCTATCAGAATTAAATACTATTGGTAAAACAAAAGTGACAAGAACTAAATTGTTTGACAAAGGTTTTGACTTTAATTATTTTACATCAATCTATAAAACAAAAACCGGTAATGTGTATTTTTATGTCTATGATCAAGGTTATTTGGCATTAGAAAATGATTATTTCTTATTAATAAAAAGAGAGTAAAATATCTTCATCACCTTAAAAATGAATAGATTATATAAAAATTAGTACATTTATGAAAACCAATATACCAATGAAAAAATACGCTCCTATACTTTCTTTTCTAATTATTATATCTGTAATCTATTGGAGTTTTGCTGATATGATTCCTTCTTATTCAGAAAATAAAACAGTAACAGAAACTGAGTTTTCTATAAATAATGCACTTGCTCATTTAAAAGAAATTACCAAGACTACACATTATACAGGTTCACAAGATCATATAAAAGTTCAGAATTATATTGTAAACGAACTTAAAAAATTAGGATTGCAACCAGAAATTCAACATCAAGTTGCAATCAATAATAAATGGAGAGCAGCAACCAATAATGCAAATATTATTGCAACCATTAAAGGTAGCGAAAATGGTAAATCGTTGGTTTTATTATCGCATTACGATTCTAATCCACATTCTTCATTAGGCGCAAGTGATGCCGGATCTGGGGTTGTTACTATTTTAGAAAGTGTTAGAGCTTTTCTAGCAAAAAATAAAACACCAAAAAACGATATTCATATTGTTATTACAGATTCAGAAGAAATAGGGCTTTTAGGAGCAAAAGCTTTTGTTGATGCACATCCATTAGCTAAAAATGTTGGTTTGGTTTTAAATTTTGAAGCTCGAGGAAGTGGTGGCCCAAGTTATATGTTGATGGAAACCAACGGCAAAAACAGCAAGTTGTTAACTGAGTTTATAAAAGCAAAACCTAATTATCCGGTAGCAAGTTCATTAATGTATAGCATCTATAAAATGTTACCAAATGACACAGATTTAACTGTTTTTAGAGAAAACGGAAATATTAATGGTTTCAATTTTGCATTTATTGGAGATCATTTCGATTATCATACCGCTCAAGATTCTTACGAAAGATTAGACAAAGAAACTTTATTACATCAAGCAGATTATTTAATGACAACATTAAATTATTTTGCTTTTTCTGATATTTCAAATTTAGAAAGTTCTACTGATCTTGTATATACAAACTTTCCGTTTACATCTTTATTGCATTATCCTTTTTATTGGATCTTACCTTTATTAATTGGTGCAATTGTGTTGCTTTTAGCCTTACTTTTCTTCGGAATTGCATTAAATAGAATTACTATAAAAGGATTACTAAAAGGATTTACACCTTTTACAATTTCTTTAGTTGCTTGTGTCGGAATTTCATTTTTATTATGGAAAGGAATTCTATTAATTCATCCTCATTATAACGATATTTTACACGGATTTACCTACAACGGATATGAATATATTGCCGCTTTTGTTTTGCTAAATATTTGGTTGTTATTTAAAATCTATAGACACTTCTTTAAAAAGTTCTCTGGCGTAGATCTATTAATTGCTCCTTTGGTATTTTGGATGATAATTAATGTTTTAATTTTTATCTATTTAAAAGGTGCAGCCTATTTTATAGTTCCTGTTTATTTTGCGTTAATCACTTTAGCTATTTTTATTTTTATCAAAAGTAAACGAACTACAAAAATTGCTATTGCAACACTTTTGGCAATACCCTTACTATTTGTTTTTGCGCCGTTGGTAAAAATGTTTCCTGTTGGATTAGGTTTAAAAAATCTATTTATAAGTGGATTGTTTTTGGTCTTAATTTTTGGATTAATGATTCCTGTTTTTGCGTCTTATAAATCAAGAAAAATTTTAGTAAAATTAATAGGATTTAGTACCGTCTTTTTCTTTGCTTTTGCAACCTATAATAGCGGCTTTGATGAAAACAAGAAAAAACCAAATAGTGCGGTTTTTATTACTGATATAGATACAAATCAATCGTATTGGGCAACGTATGATTCAAAGCCTGATAATTACACAAAACAATTTTTAGGAGACAATCCAACAAAAGGAAACTTTACAGGAACAACTTCTAAAAGCAAGTATAATACTTCATATCGATATCATAAAGAGACGGAAAATAGAAACATCAATCTGCCAGTAATTTCAAAAACTGTTGATACTATTATTGGTGATTTTAGAAACATTTCTTTCCTAATAAAACCTCAACGTGCTGTTAATAAACTAGAGTTAATTGCCAACGCACCAATCACCTTTAATTCAATTGGTGTACAAAATGTGTGGTTGGATAAAAAGAATGAAACAGATACCTTTAAAGTAAATAGAGGCACCATTTTAAGTTACTTTTTGGCTGCAAAAGACTCTCTTTTAAAAGTAGATTTCATCATTAATAAAAATAGTATTCCAGATATTAGTTTGATAGAATCCTCGTTTGATTTACAAACAAATCCGTTGTTTAACATACAACCAAGAACTAACGAAATGATGCCAATGCCATTTGTAACAAATGATGCCGTGATTACACTACAAAAATTACAATTATAAAAAAAGTCCGATGAAATTCATCGGACTTTTTTTCAATAAGATTTCTTTATTTATTTTATCTGAGAAACACGCAATGTATTCACCATTCCTTTTTCCTCAACTGGCATCGAAGTTAGATTGATAACAAAGTCATTCGCTTTTACAAAACCATTTTCTTTTGCTATTCTATTAATGTCAACAACAGTATCATCTGTACTTCTGTTTTTATCATAAAACAAAGATTCTACACCCCAAAGCAAACTCATTTTTGCTAAAATTCTTTTTTTTGATGAAAATGCTAAAATAGTTGATGCTGGTCTCCAAGCAGAAATTTGAAATGCAGTATAACCACTATTTGTTAAAGTAGAAATTGCTGTAGCTTCAACATCATTTGCTATTAATGCTGCATGATGACAAATTGCTTTTGTAATAAAACGATCTGTTCTAATATGCGGTGGTGCTTGTGGCACTTTAATTAAAGGCGAATTTTCTACACTTTGAATAATTTCTGACATTTTTTGGATTACTCTAATTGGATGCGCTCCAACCGAAGTTTCTCCAGACAGCATTACTGCATCTGCTCCGTCCATAATTGAATTGGCAACATCGTTTACTTCTGCTCTTGTTGGTACCGCATTTGTAATCATTGTTTCCATCATTTGCGTTGCAATAATTACAGGAATTCTTGCCATTTTTGCTCTACGCACTAACATTTTTTGAATTAACGGAACTTCTTGCATCGGAATTTCTACTCCTAAATCTCCACGAGCAACCATTAAACCATCACAATACGGAATTAATGCATCAATATTTTCTACTGCTTCTGGTTTTTCGATTTTGGCAATAACCGGAATTCTATACTCAGATTTTTGCTTGATTAAATCGTGTAACTTTCTTAAATCTTCGGGTTTTCTAACAAATGAAAGTGCAATCCAATCTACATTTTGCTCAATTGCAAAAATGGCATCTTTCATATCTTTCTCAGTCAACGCTGGTACAGAAATTTCTGTTTTTGGTAAATTAACACCTTTTTTAGAAGACAAAACACCTCCAACTTTTACTTTTGTAATTACTTCATTTTTTTTATTTGTTGAAACAACTTCAAAAAGTAATTTACCATCATCAACCAAAATTTGTTCTCCTTTTTTAACATCTTTCGGGAAATTTTGATAAGTCATGAATGCCTTTTCATTCGTCCCAGTACATCTTTCTGTAGTAAAAACAAAGGTGTCATCTGCTTTTAAAACAACATTATCTTCCATCACACCAACTCTAAGTTTTGGCCCTTGTAAATCAGCTAAAATGGCTACATGAATATTTTTTTCTTTATTAATTTCTCTAATGTCTTTTATTCTTGCTTTTACATTATCATTATCTGCATGAGAAAAATTAATTCTAAAAACATTTACTCCTGCGTCTACTAATTCAGAAATTATTTCTTTTGTGTTTGCAGCTGGACCTAATGTTGCTATTATTTTTGTTTTTTTATTGATTGACATATTTAAAAAATTAAAAAATCTTTAGATTTTAATGTGTTTGGATCTATTTTGTATGATGTAATTACTTGGTTTATAGAATTTATTTCTTCAACCTTTTTAGCGATATAGTCGTAATTAAAATCGCCCTCTAATTTTAGAAAAAAATCTACTTTCTTTTTTTCTGGAATTAAATAGGTAGTTATTTCGTTTGAAGGAAATAATCCTGTAGAAACTCCATCTAAATAATTTGTAAATTGATTAGAAATTAAAAACCAAGATTGACTAAATTTTGTATTAATAAATTCATAAATACTAAATGTTGCATTGTTATTTTTGTTTTCAAAATCTAAGCTATATTCTGCTCTAACAAACTGTGTATTTAATTTTTGATTTAATACATATGCCAATTTATATTCTTCTAAAGTAGAATGAATTCCTATTAAAGTA
>JBLHOD010000105.1:0-5149 GCA_047622545.1 Polaribacter sp.
TAGCAAAAGATAGAGCTAAAAAAGCAAGTTTACACAATAAGAAATTACGTGATTGCAGAGTGCATTTTGATGATATTAAAAAAGAAAATTATTTAGAAACTACATTGTTTATTACAGAGGGAGATTCGGCTTCTGGTTCTATTACAAAGTCTAGAAATGTTAATACGCAAGCGGTATTTAGTTTAAAGGGTAAGCCGTTAAATTCATATGGTCTGTCTAAGAAAATTGTATATGAAAATGAAGAGTTTAATTTATTACAAGCAGCATTAAATATAGAAGATAGTATTGAAGGTTTGAGGTATAACAATATTGTTATTGCTACGGACGCAGATGTAGATGGAATGCATATTCGTTTGTTGTTAATTACGTTCTTTCTGCAATTCTTCCCAGAAGTAATTAAAGAAGGGCATTTATATATTTTAGAAACGCCTTTATTTAGAGTGCGAAATAAAAAAGACACGTATTATTGTTATTCTGACGAAGAGAAACGAGAAGCAATTACGAAACTAAAAGGAAAAGCAGAAATAACACGTTTTAAAGGATTGGGAGAGATTTCTCCGAATGAATTTGTTCATTTTATAGGAAATGACATTCGTTTGGCGCCAGTTATGTTAGATAAAGAAAAGCCGATAGAAGAAATGTTAGAGTTTTATATGGGTAAAAATACACCAACAAGACAAAAATTTATCATTGAGAATTTAAAAGTTGAATTAGATATTATAGATGAGGTTTGAGTAAAAGAAATTTTAAAAACATAATTACAATTATTTTTGTGCTAATTATAATCTTTTGGTTAATTCTAATAGATTGGAGTAATTTTTTTAGCAAAAGTAATTCTGGCGCTCTGTTTGGAATTCTAGCCTCAATTTTATTTATAATTTCAATGCACATTCAAAATAAAGAATCTAAAAAATAATTAGTACTCTAATATGAGTGAAGAAATAAACGAACACGAAGAAGAAATTAATAATCATGAGGATATTCCTCAAGAGGAAACCATCACCAAAGTTACAGGAATGTACAAGGAATGGTTTTTAGACTATGCTTCGTATGTAATTTTAGAAAGAGCTGTTCCTGCAATTGATGACGGATTTAAACCCGTGCAACGACGTATCTTGCATTCTATGAAAGATTTAGATGATGGTCGTTATAATAAAGTGGCAAACATTGTTGGTCATACGATGCAATATCATCCACATGGAGATGCTTCTATTGGAGATGCAATGGTGCAAATCGGCCAGAAAGAATTACTGATTGACATGCAGGGGAACTGGGGGAATACATTAACTGGTGATCGTGCAGCAGCAGCAAGATATATTGAAGCTCGTCTTTCTAAATTTGCCTTAGATGTTGTTTTTAATGCAAAAACTACAGAATGGCAATCGTCTTATGATGGCCGTAGAAAAGAACCAATAAATCTTCCAGTGAAATTCCCAATGTTGCTAGCGCAAGGAGGAGAGGGAATTGCTGTTGGTTTATCAACCAAAATATTACCACATAATTTTAATGAATTGATAGATGCTTCTATCAAACATTTAAAAGGGCGTAGTTTTAATATTGTTCCAGATTTTTTAACGGGTGGAATTGCAGATTTTACTAATTATAATGAAGGAAAACGTGGAGGTAAAGTTAGAGTTCGTGCTAAAATATCTCAACTAGATAAGAAAACGTTGGTTATTACTGAAATTCCTTTTAGTACAACTACAACTTCTTTGATCGATAGCATTATTAAAGCGAATGAAAAAGGGAAAATTAAAATCAAAAAGATTGAAGACAATACAGCGGCTAATGTAGAAATCTTAGTGCATCTTCCGCCAGGGATATCGCCAGATAAAACAATTGACGCTTTGTTTGCATTTACCAATTGCGAGAATTCAATTTCTCCCTTGTGTTGTGTGATTGAAGAGAATAAGCCTGTTTTTGTTGGTGTATATGAAGTGCTAAGAAAATCGACTGATAATACAGTTGAATTATTAAAACTAGAACTTGAAATTCAATTAAACGAATTAGAAGAACAATGGCACTTTGCTTCATTAGAAAGAATCTTTATTGAAAATAGAATCTATCGTGATATTGAAGAGGAAGAAACTTGGCAAGGCGTTATTTCTGCGATTGATAAAGGTTTACAGCCACATATTAAACACTTAAAAAGAGCAATCACAGAAGAAGATATTGTTCGATTAACAGAAATTAGAATTAAAAAGATTTCGAAGTTCGATATTGATAAAGCCAAACAACATATTGAAAGTTTAGAAGATAAGATTGCTGAGGTAAAAAATTATTTAGCAAACTTAATTGAATTTGCAATCAAGTTTTTCAAACGATTAAAAGCCACCTACGGAAAAGGAAAAGAGCGTAAAACAGAAATCAGAATTTTTGATGATATCGTTGCAACAAAAGTGGTTATGCGTAACACAAAACTCTATGTAAATAGAGAAGAAGGTTTTATTGGAACCTCTTTACGTAAAGATGAATATGTAACTGATTGTGCCGATATTGATGATGTTATTGTTTTTAGAGAAGACGGACAAATGATTGTTACGAAAGTAGCAAACAAAACCTTTGTTGGTAAAGGAATTATACATATTTCTGTCTTTAAAAAGAAAGACAAAAGAACGGTGTATAACATGATGTATCGTGATGGTAAAACCGGTCCAAGTTATATGAAACGATTTACAGTTACTGGTGTTACTAGAGATAAAGATTATGATCTAACCAACGGAAGTAAAAGTTCTAAAATGTTGTATTTTACAGCAAACCCAAATGGAGAAGCAGAAGTTGTTACCATTAATTTAAGAGCAGTTGGAGGTGTAAAAAAACTAAGATGGGATATTGATTTTTCTGATTTAGCAGTAAAAGGTAGAGCTGTTAGAGGAAATACAATTACAAAATATTCAATTAAAAAAATAGAATTTAAATCTGCAGGTGTTTCAACATTAAAACCTCGTAAGATTTGGTTTGATGATACTGTTCAGCGTTTAAATGTTGACGGTAGAGGAGAGTTGCTAGGTGAATTTAGAGCAGAAGATAAATTGTTAATTGCCATGCAATCTGGTGCGATAAAAGCGGTTGCTCCAAATTTAGCGAGTAGGTTTGAGGATGATATGATTGTGCTAGAAAAATGGAATCCAAAAAAACCAATTTCAGCAATTTATTTTGATGGAGATAAAGATATTTACTATGTAAAACGTTTTTTAATAGAAAGTGTTGATAAGGAAGAGGTGTTTATATCTGAGGATCCAAAATCGCAATTAGAAATTATTTCAACTGATTATAGACCTGTTGCAGAGGTTCAATTTTCTAAACGGAATTTAGACAATATTGAGGTTAACTTTGAAGAATTTATATCAATAAAAGGAATAAAAGCACAAGGAAATCAATTAACAAAAGAAAAAATAAAACAAGTTAGTTTGTTAGAGTCGTTACCATTTAAAGAACCTAAAGTTGAGGATATAGAGGTTGTTGAAGAAGAAGTTTTAGGAAATATTTCTGATGGAGATACAAAAACAGATGATTCTTCAGAAGAAAAAGACAACGGGCAAAGAACATTATTTTAGTACTTATACATGAAAAAATATATTAATAATTTTTTAGAATTAGATTCCTTTTGGAGTGTCCTTTTTTATTGCTTTGGAGTGTTTTTTATAGCGTGGGTAATTTCTAGAATTATACGTTTCTTTATTGTAAAATATATCAAGCATGAAAAAACAAAGCAGTTTGGAAGAACAAGTGTGTTCTTCTTTAAAAACTCAATTAAATTCTTTCTAGGATTGTGTGCTTTGGCATATTTAATTTATAACGTTCCATCCTTCAGAAGCAAAGCAGCCATTATTTTTTCTGGAGCAGGAATTTTAGCAGCAATCATTGGTTTTGCTGCTCAATCAGCGTTATCTAATTTAATTGCAGGTGTTTTTATTGTTATTTTTAAGCCTTTTAGAGTTGGCGATTATATAAAAATTGATGACGAAAAAATAGGAATTGTACATGACATTACATTGCGTCACACAATTATTAACACGTTCGAAAACAAGCGTTTAATTATTCCTAATTCTATTATTAGTACTGAGTCTATTTTAAATCATACTATAGAAGATTCTAATATTTTAAGCTTTAATAACTTTAGAATTGGTTTGAATGCTAATATCGATTTAGCAAAAAGTATCATTCAAGAAGAAGCGGTAAAATTAAAATATGTAATTGATAATAGAACACCAGACGAGGTGCTAACAGAAGAACATCAAATTATTGTTCGGTTTATAGATATAAACGAAGGTTTTATTCTTCTACGAGCTTATGTTTGGTTAAATGAACCTTTTCATGAGTTTAAGCTAAAATGCGATTTAAAGGAAGCTGTACATAAACGATATGTCAAAGAAGGAGTTGATTTGCCAATTCCGTTGCGAAAAATCTACACAGTTTAATTCATTTTTTCAAAAAAAGTTGGCGTGTAGTCTTTTAGCAATTCAGGATGTGTAATTTTAATAATGTCTTTTAATACTAAATCTGGTCTTGTTGGACCTAATTCAAAATATAAAACACCGCCAGTTTCTCCAACGTTATTGGCAAATGTAAATAGTTGATTGTTTTTAAAAGCCTTAAACTCTTTATAATTTGTATTCTTTTCTAGCATTTGTTTTTTTGATGAAAAATAGCCTGGAGCAATCCAGATGTCGGCAGATTTACCTCTGTCTATAATACTTTCAAAACTGATAGATAAACTTCCTTTTCCTTTAGAGTCTTTCCATAAATAGCTGGTGTTTGCATCAGTTAAGAATTGCGCTACAAAGCTTTCTCCTGCAGGTAAATTCCAAATATCTTTACTCATAATTGCACCCGATAGAATTGTAGGTTTTGTGTCAGCTTTATTAGCTAATTTTTTTGCAGTATTGTAATTAGATTCTATTATATTAAAGATACTGTCTGCTTCTTTCTCTTTATCATACAAAACACCAAAGAATTTAATCCATTCTGCTCTACCAAGTGGAGTGTCTTCTAGCCAATCTCCATTTAGAACAACAGGAATTCCAGATTTTTCTATTAAGTTCAAAGATTTGCTCGTTTTTGTCATGCTAAAACCAATAACAACATCAGGATTTAAATCCAGTAAAATTTCTGTGTTTAATGAGGATTTTACACCAACTTCTTTCAC
>JBLHOD010000106.1:0-5142 GCA_047622545.1 Polaribacter sp.
AAAGAATCCAGAAAAGTGTAAAAGAAATCTTAGAAACTTTAGGAATGGATTTAACGGATGATAGTTTACAAGGAACTCCAAAAAGAGTAGCCAAATCCTTTGTAAACGAATTGTTTATGGGATTAGACCCAGCAAATAAACCAACAGCATCTACCTTCGATAATAATTACAATTACGGAGAAATGTTGGTAGAGAAGAATATCGTTGTGTATTCTACTTGTGAGCATCATTTATTGCCAATTATTGGTAGAGCACATGTTGCTTATATTTCTGACGGAAAAGTAATTGGTTTGTCTAAAATGAATAGGATTGTAGAATATTACGCAAAAAGACCGCAAGTTCAAGAGCGTTTAACCATGCAAGTTGTTCAAGCAATGCAAGAAGCATTGGGAACAAAAGATGTTGCTTGTGTAATTGATGCAAAACATTTATGTGTAAATTCCCGTGGAATAAAAGACATAGAAAGTAGCACTATAACTGCAGAATTTGGTGGAAAATTTAAAAATAAAGAAACCAAACAAGAGTTTTTAGATTATTTAAAAATGGATACAGATTTTAAGAATATGTAAAAATATTCTTTTAAAAATTAGACAACGCCATTACGAAAGTAGTGGCGTTTTTGTTTTATATAGAAAGGGCTACTTTCTAAGGTTCTTTAATCTTCCAATTCCACTATATAATATCAACCCTCCAAAAAACAAGTTAAATAAAATGTAGACAGATTTACTTTCAGTTTTTAATGAGAAAATTAGATAGTAAATTTCCTGTTCATTAAAAATGGCATATAAACCTTTAATAACAAAACTTATACCAACGATGATGTATATAAACGAAATTACTTTTTTCATAAATAAAATTATTTAGTTATAACCCATTCACCTTTATCAATTAAAGGAATAGCTTGTTTGTATTTTACTTCTTTTTCTTCTCCGCTCATTACATTTTTTATAGTAATTCGTTCGTTTCTTCCAATTTTTGGTTGTTCTCTAACCACAGTTTCAACAGGTTCGTTTGGTTGTTGTCTAGAATTATTGATTGCTTGTTCTGAACTATTTTGCACATCAGCTTTACTAACATTTAAACGCTCTCTTTTTTGTTGAGGAGCTTCAGAAATATTTCCTTGATTTGGAATTTCTCCTTTAAATAAGAATGATAAAACTTCTTTATTAACATCATCAATCATTACTTTAAACAACTCAAAAGCTTCAAACTTATAAACTAATAACGGGTCTTTTTGCTCATACGATGCATTCTGAACAGAACTTTTTAATTCGTCCATTTTACGTAAATGTGTTTTCCAGTTTTCGTCAATAATAGCGAGCGTAATATTTTTCTCAAAATCTTTTACTAATTCTTTTCCTTCAGATTCGTAAGCGTTTTTTAAGTTGGTTACAACTTGTAAGCTTTTTACACCATCTGAAAACGGAACTACAATTCGCTCATATTTATCGCCTTCATTTTCATAAACATCTTTAATGACAGGGAAAGCTGCAATTGCATTTTTAGCAATTTTATCTTGATATTGTACATAAATAGTTTCATACAAATTATCAATTAAAGATTCCTCATTCATAGATTCAAACTCCTCTTCAGAGAAAGGTGAGGTCATTGAAGAAAAACGAATTAATTCAAACTCGAAATTTTTAAAATCTTTTGAAGGTTTGTTTTCATTTACAATAGCTTGACATGTATCAAAAATCATGTTTACAATATCAATTTTTAAACGATCTCCGTCTAAAGCATGTCTTCTGCGTTTGTAAACAAACTCACGTTGCGCATTCATAATATCGTCATATTCTAACAATCGTTTACGAATACCAAAGTTGTTTTCTTCTACTTTCTTTTGTGCTCTCTCAATAGACTTGGTAATCATAGAATGCTGAATTACTTCGCCTTCTTTTAATCCCATTCTATCCATCATTTTTGCAATTCTATCAGAACCAAAAATACGCATCAAATTATCATCTAAAGCAACATAGAATTGTGTAGAACCAACATCTCCTTGTCGACCAGCTCTACCACGTAATTGTCTATCAACTCTACGAGAATCATGTCTTTCTGTACCAACAATTGCTAAACCTCCCGCTTCTTTTACTTCTGGTGAAAGCTTAATATCTGTACCACGACCAGCCATGTTTGTAGCAATAGTTACAACTCCAGGTTTACCAGCTTCAGCAACAATGTCTGCTTCTTTTTTGTGTAGTTTTGCATTTAATATATTGTGCGAAATTCCACGCATTTTTAGCATTCTACCCAATAATTCAGAAATCTCAACAGAAGTTGTACCTACTAAAACGGGTCTTCCTTCACTCACTAAGGTAGTTACATCATCAATAACAGCATTGTATTTTTCTCTAGTTGTTTTGTAAACTAAATCATCTTTATCGTCTCTTTTAATTGGTTTGTTTGTAGGGATTTCAACAACATCTAATTTATAGATTTCCCAAAGTTCTCCAGCTTCTGTAACCGCAGTTCCAGTCATACCAGAAAGTTTTCGATACATTCTGAAATAATTTTGTAGCGTTACCGTTGCAAAAGTTTGTGTTGCGTCTTCAATTTTTACATCTTCTTTAGCTTCGATTGCTTGGTGTAATCCGTCAGAATAACGACGACCATCCATAATACGACCAGTTTGTTCATCTACAATCATTACTTTATTATCAATTACTACATATTCTGTGTCTTTTTCAAATAAAGAATAGGCTTTTAATAATTGATTCATTGTATGAATACGCTCGCTTTTTATGCTGAAATCTCTGTAAAGTTCTTCTTTTATTTTTGCTTTTTCTTCAGCAGAATCTTCACCTTCATCAATCTGACCAATTTTTACACCAATATCTGGCAAAACAAAGAAATTATCATCACTTGTTTTTCCGGATAAATGAAGAATTCCTTTATCAGATAAATCGATAGAGTTGTTTTTCTCTTCGATTACATAATACAATTCAGTATCAACTTCTGGCATCAATTTGTTATTATCTGCCATGTATATATTTTCAGTTTTTTGAAGAATATGTTTAATTCCTTCTTGCGATAAAAACTTAATTAATGCTTTATTTTTAGGAATACCACGGAAAACTCTTAATAATAAAAAGCCTCCTTCTTTTGTGCTTCCTTCAGCTATTAATTTTTTAGCTTCTGCTAAGACCCCTATTAAATAGTGTTTTTGTAATGTAACAATATCAGAAACTAAAGGTTTTAATTCGTTAAATTCGTGTCTATCTCCTTGTGGTACAGCTCCAGAAATAATTAAAGGTGTACGAGCATCATCAATTAAAACAGAATCTACTTCATCAATAATGGCATAGTTAGGTGCACGTTGCACTAAGTCTTCTTTGGTATTTGCCATGTTATCACGTAAATAATCGAAACCAAATTCGTTATTTGTTCCGTAAGTAACATCAGCATTGTATGCTTTTCTACGTGCATCAGAATTTGGCTGATGAACATCTATACAATCAATACTTAATCCATGAAACTCTAAAATAGGTCCCATCCAAGCTGCATCACGTTTTGCTAAATAATCATTTACAGTTACAAGGTGAACACCTTTTCCTGTTAAAGCATTTAAGTATACAGGTAAAGTAGATACTAATGTTTTCCCTTCTCCTGTCATCATTTCTGCAATTTTACCTTGATGTAAAACAGAACCACCAATTAACTGAACATCATAATGAATCATGTCCCAAACAACTTCTTGACCTGAAGCATCCCAAGTATTTTTCCAAATAGATGTATCGCCTTTTAATATTACATTTTCTCTTATTGCAGATATTTCTCTGTCAAATGGAGTAGCTGTAACTTCTAATTCAGTATTATTTGTAAATCTTTTTGCAGTTTCTTTAATAACAGCAAAAGCCTCAGGCATTAATTCTTCTAAAACAGCTTCAGATGCTTGGTAAGTCTTATCTTTTAAGGCATCAATTTCTATATAAATTGCTTCTTGCCTGTCTATATCTGTTGATAATACTTCTTTTTCTAATTCTGTGATTTTTGTCTCAAAAGAATTTGTTGCTTCTTTAATTTTAGATTTAAATTCTGCTGATTTACCTCTTAATTCATCATTTGATAAATTACCAATTGCTTCTGCAAAAGAGTTTGTTTTTTCAACGATTGGTTGTAGTGATTTTAAGTCTTTTTGTTGTTTGTCTCCAACAAATAATTTCAAGACCGAGTTTAATATGCTCATTGTATGAATTCTATGTTAAAATTCAATTTTTATAAATTGAATATTGATTTATAATTAGTTGATAATAAATAAGTTGATATTTATTGACAGCAATTACAATTTAATGTTAAATGTAAACAAAAAAAAAGCCTCGATTGAGACTTCTTTGATGTAAATTTTTGTTAATATTCATCTTCGTTCCAAAGATAATCTTCTTCGGTCGGGTAGTCTGGCCAAATCTCTATAATAGAATCATAAGCGTCATCTTCATCTTCAATTTCTTGTAAGTTTTCTGCAACTTCCAATGGTGCTCCTGTTCTAATAGCGTAATCTACCAATTCGTCTTTCGTTGCTGGCCAAGGCGCATCTGCTAAATAAGATGCTAATTCTAGTGTCCAATACATTTTTAGTAAAATTTAATTTTCTGCAAAAATAATTTTTTTATTCAGAAAATCAAGTTTTTTTTGATAAATCTGTCAATAAAATAAAAGAACTTATTTTTCTTTTTCAGGAATCCACGGGGTTTCCTTAACTGATAAGTCTTTAGACAACTTTCGTGCCAGTACAAATAAGTAGTCAGAAAGGCGGTTTAAATATTTTAAAATAGCAGGATTGATTGGTTCATTTTCATTTAAAGCAGTTGCTAATCTTTCGGTTCTACGACAAACACACCTAGCAATGTGACAGAATGACACGGTTTGATTTCCTCCTGGTAGAATAAAATTCGTCATTTGAGGCAAATCTAAATTCATCGCATCAATTTCTTGTTCTAATAACTCAATATTTTTTGATGTAATTTTTGGAATATTTAATCGCTCTTTTCCACTTTTTAAGGTTTCTTTTTCTGGCGGTGTTGCAAGCATTGCGCCAAGAGTAAAAAGTTCATTTTGAACTCTAATTAAAGAACTGATAGAGTTTGCATCAATTTTTTGATCTCTAACCAAACCAATATAAGAGTTCAATTCATCTACAGT
>JBLHOD010000107.1:0-5103 GCA_047622545.1 Polaribacter sp.
AAAATATTTTCGCCGCTAATTCCGAATTCAGTTGCGTTTTCTACGTTAGATGAAACCGCCACAAAATGTTTGGCGATATCTTTAGGGGTTGCAGAAGTTAAAAACCATTTTTTTAATGTATTTGCGTTTGTTAGCGTTTCTTGTGTTGTAAATGACTTAGAAACAACTACAAACAATGTGGTTTCTGGATTTAGCCTTTTTATAATTTCAGCAATATGATCACCATCAATATTTGAAACAAAATGAGTGTTTAAATGATTTTTATAATGCTGTAAAGCAGTAATAACCATATTTGGACCTAAGTCAGAACCACCTATTCCGATATTTACAATATCGGTTATAGATTTTCCAGTAAACCCTTTCCAGCCTCCAGAAATTATTTTTTCAGAAAATTTTTCTACCTGTTTTAACGCAGCTTTTATTTCTGTTTTTACATCAGTATTATTTACAATAATTTTTTCTGAAGAGGAATCTCTTAAAGCTGTATGTAAAACGGCTCTTTTCTCAGTTGTATTTATAATATCACCAGAAAAATATTTCTGAATGGCATCTTTTAAGTCAACTTCATTTGCAAGCTCTATTAATAAGTCTAAGGTTTCTTGAGTAATTCTGTTTTTAGAGAAATCAACTTTTAAATCGTTAAAAGCAAAAGACAATTCAGTTTTTCTATTAGCATCATTTTTAAAGAATTCCTTTAGATGAATATCTTTTATTTCAGAAAAATGCGAAGTTAACTTTTTCCAAGCTTTGGTTTTAGTTGGATTCGTATTTTTTAATGCCATTAGGTTTATTGTTAGTCTTTAAATGTAATATTATTAGAATCTATTTTTAATTCTAAAGGATTTAAATCTTTTATATTATCTAATTGTTCTTTTAGAGGAGAAATATGCGCTAAAAAAGTTGGCTTTAAGCTCTTTTTTAAAGGGGCAGCAGCAGGTAGTTTTTGTTTAAAAGGATCTACTTGCCTGCCATGTTTCCAAAAGCGATAACAAACATGGTTTCCGCTACTGCTTCCTGTAGAACCTACAAAACCAATAATATCTCCTTGTTTTACAAATTGTCCTCTTTTTACATTTCTACGACTCATGTGTAAATATTGAGTTGTATATGTATTATTGTGTTTTACTTTTACGTAATGTCCGTTTCCTCTTCTTCTATATGCAGATTCAGTCACAGTTCCGCTTGCTGTTGCCATAATTGGTGTACCATAATTAGCAGCAAAATCAGTCCCTTTATGAGCTTTTACACGGCCGTATAAAGCAATCTTTCTATTTAAATTATATCTTGATGAAATCCTAGATTGAAATTTTATAGGAGATTGTAAAAATTGTCTTCTCAGCATACTTCCTTCTTCATCATAATACTCAACAATTCCTTTTTTGACATTTGGAACAAATCGATACGCATATAAATCGGTACCCTTGTGATTAAATAATGCGGCTTTTAATTCTCCGTATCCAACAAAAGTTGAGTCGTCTATAAATTTTTCTTCATAAATAAGTTTAAACGTATCTCCTTTTTGAAGTTTAAAGAAATCAAGTGTCCAAGCGTAAATATCAGCAACTCTATTTGTCAAGTTAGGGTTTAAATGCAAACTATCCATCGACTGAGAAAAACTAGAATAAATTTCTCCGTGAACTTCTTTTTCTAAAGTGACAATTTTTTTTCTGTATGTATAACTATTAATGATAGAATCATTAAATTCAATTACCGTAGCAATCGACTTATTGTTTTTGTAGATAAATACCTGAGCTCTTTCAGTAGAGTCTTTTGCAGCTAAAATGGTATAAGGTTTTCCTGCTCTAACACGCCTAACATCAAAAGTATCTTTAATTTTTGTGGCAATTTTACTAATTATAGGGTAATCTACATGATGTCTGTCTAGTATTTCTCCAAAACTTTCACCTCTCTTAATAGTGTCATTAATTACTTTATAATCGTCTAGTTTGTAACCAAATTCATAAATTATTTCTGGTTCAATAATAATTTTAACATCTTCAATACTTTTTGGTTTATCTTCTTTACAAGAATTAAAGATGATTAGTGTTAATAAAAGAAATAGTGTTTTTTTCAAGAGAAATTAAATTTTATGCTTGTATTAGATGCAAAAATACGATTTAATCGAATATGATTTTAAAAGAATTTGCAAGACCTTTATATGCGTCTAATTCTGCTCTTAAAGACCCAACAGATAAAGAGGCTTCTAGTTTTATTGGTATTTTATTTTCATCCGCAGTTATCCAGATGGTTACACTTTCGTTTTCTTTAAAAATTCTACCTGCCTGAACCATTGGCCTAAATCGTAATGTTTTAATTTTTCCGAAACTTGTTTTAAGTAATTCTTCTCCCAAATAGAGTAGTTTAAATGGATAAATTTGAGAATCCATAAACATATCTAAAGCAATTTCATCTCCTATTTTTAATTTGCTAACATCTTGATTTCTTAAATAATAAAAAGAAGAGATCATGTCTTGGATATTATTAATGCTTATAGTTTCTGTTGTTTGAAGTTTAAAATCTAAAACGGTCGCCTTTTTTGTTTCGTAATCAAATTTAATTTCTCTATTAATTTTATAACCACCTTCGTTGATGTCTCTTTTAAAAACATAAGGTTTTATGGTTTCTTTATCGAAATAAGATTGGTAAGTATCATCAACTTTGAAAAACCACTTTATAACCCCGGTTGTCCAACCTTTAGCAGTAACATGAAAAACCTCTTTGCCTTTAATAGTATCTGTATCTATAGATAATGTTGCATTTCCGGCTTTTAAAAAACCGCTGTAATTTATTTTATAACGTAACCATTCCCCTTTTTTAAAAACTTCTGTTTTCTCTTGTGAATAAGAGCTAACAGCAAGGCTAAAAGCAATAAATAGAAAAATAGTTTTTTTCATGTTTTCAAACTTATAAAAAAGGAATGACAATATCTATTCCAAAACAAAAAAAGCTGCTTGATTTCTCAAACAGCTGATGTTAAATATTTCACATTTTTTAGAAAGTTCCCCAGTTTTTAAGCTCTTCTTTAGACCATAAATATGGAAAAAAGATTCTTCTTTGGTGTTTTGGATGCATGTATTTTCGCCAATTACTTCCGCCAGTTGCTTCTAAATCTTTATCGCCACCGCCTAAATATTTACCTGCAGCATCATAATGAGCTAGCGTCCATTTAACATTTACAGTATAATCGTAATGACGCATTGCTTCGATTAATTCTTCGTTTTGTTGAACATCTTCAGGAAGTTGTTTGAACTTTTTAGATAAATTACAATCGTTGTAATCTTCCATGAAATCGATAAAATCTCCCATATATTTTTTTTCAAACAATTTTATCAAGATAGATTTTTTTCCTGTTGCATGATTTTTTCCTGCAGCTTGCCAATATAAATGCTCGAAAGCATTTCTAAAAGATGAATTTCTGTCGATTGTATCTCTGTAACGAGCATCTATTAGGTTGATTAACTCTGTAGATGCAAATTCAATTTTACGATACTGAGCACTTTGAAAGCCGCTTGCTGGCGCTAATGTATTTCGAAACTTTAGATATTGCTCAACATCCATTCCTTCGCCCATCACACTAAACGAACTACAAAGCATATCAAAATATCTACTAATTCTCATTAAATGTTTCGAGAATTTTTCTGCAGTAATTGGTTCTTTGGATAATGATATTTGGTCTATTTCCCACAAAATCATTTTAAACAACAACTCATTTACTTGATGATACATGATAAAAACCATTTCATCTGGTTGTGTTGTTCTAGGAATTTGTAATCCTAATAAAGCATCTGTTTGAATATAATCCCAATATGTAATTGGCGTGCTATGCAATAATCCTTCTAGCATTGTTTCTAAAGGAACACCTAATTTTTCGTATTTTTCTTCTATTGCTTTTAATAATTCTGTTTTGTCCATGTTTTCTTGAGAATAGAGAGAAAAAAAAAATAGAATAAAGACAAACTGCACTCGTCTCTTTTCTATCTTCTTTTTTCTAATTTCTATTTATAATGTTCCTCTGTTTGCTTGTTCTCTTTCTATAGATTCGAACAACGCTTTAAAGTTTCCTGCTCCAAATCCACGCGCTCCCATTCGTTGAATGATTTCAAAAAATAACGTTGGTCTATCTTCTAAAGGTCTTGTAAATATTTGTAATAAATATCCTTCTTCATCTGCATCAACCATAATTGATAATTTTTGAAGTTCTTTGATGTCTTCCTTCATCATATCGCGATGTTCTCCTAATCTATTAGGAATATCGTCGTAATATGCTTGTGGTGGAGGTGGTAAAAACTCAATTCCACGTGCTTTTAATTGACTTACTGTTGATATAATATCGTCTGTTGCAACGGCAATATGTTGTACTCCAGAGTCTTCATAAAAATCTAAATATTCTTCAATTTGAGATTTTTTAGCTGCTTTTGCAGGCTCGTTAATTGGAAATTTAATTCTTCCGTTTCCGTTAGACATTACTTTACTCATCAACGCTGAATATTCTGTATGAATCTGTTTGTCATCAAACGATAAAAAGTTTTCAAAGCCCATTACATCTTCGTACCATTTTACCCAAATATCCATTTGATTCCAACCTACATTTCCAACCATGTGATCAATGTATTTTAATCCAACTGATGTTGGATTATAGTCAGATTCCCATTTCTTGAAGCCTGGCATAAAAGCCCCTTTATAGTTTTTACGCTCTACAAACATGTGTACTGTTTCACCATAAGTGTAAATTCCCGCTTTTACAATTTCTCCATGTTCGTCTGTTTCTACGGTTGGTTCTAGATATGATTTTGCGCCACGTTTTGTAGTTTCTTCATAGGCACTTCTAGCATCATCAACCCAAAGAGCAATTACTTTTACTCCGTCACCATGTTTTACGATATGATCGTTAATTGGTGATTTACTATTTAGTGGAGTTGTAAGTACTAATCTAATTTTATCTTGAACTAATACATAGCTTACAGAATCTCTAGATCCTGTTTCTAACCCTTTGTATGCTAATGATTGAAAGCCAAAAGCTGTTTTGTAAAAGTGAGCTGATTGTTTTGCGTTACCAACATAAAATTCTACATAATCTGTTCCTAACAATGGAAGGAAATCTTG
>JBLHOD010000108.1:0-5067 GCA_047622545.1 Polaribacter sp.
ATTAAAAGAAATTAACGGAGTTGAAGTAGCGGAATTCCCAAGAATGAAGTATGACGATGCCATGCGTTTGTATGGAAATGACAAACCAGATATCCGTTTTGGAATGGAGTTTGGCGAGTTAAACGACATTACACAACACAAAGATTTTGGAGTTTTTAACAACGCTGAATTGGTTGTCGGAATTGCTGTTCCTGGAGGAAACTCTTATACAAGAAAAGAAATTGATAAGATCATTGATTGGGTTCTTAGACCGCAAGTTGGTGCGTTGGGAATGATTTATTGTAGAGTGAACGAAGATGGAAGTTTTAAATCTTCTGTAGATAAATTTTACGCCCAAGAAGATTTAGCAAAATGGGCAGAAAAAACGAATGCAAAAGCTGGAGATTTAATCTGTGTTTTATCGGGTAAAACGAATAAAGTGAGAGCACAATTATCTGCTTTAAGAATGGAATTAGCAACACGTTTAGGATTGAGAGATCCAAAAGTATTTGCGCCATTGTGGGTAATCGATTTTCCATTGTTAGAATTGGATGAAGAAACAGGGCATTACCATGCAATGCATCATCCGTTTACATCACCAAAACCTGGGCAAATGGAATTATTAGATTCAGATCCAGGAGCAGTAAAAGCAAACGCTTATGATTTAGTGTTGAATGGAAATGAAATTGGTGGAGGTTCTATCAGAATTCATGACAAACAAATGCAAGCAACGATGTTAAAACATCTTGGTTTTTCTGAAGAAGATGCCAAAGCACAATTTGGTTTCTTAATGGATGCTTTTGAATATGGTGCGCCACCTCATGGAGGATTGGCTTTTGGATTGGATAGATTGGTAGCTATTTTAGGAGGACAAGAAACAATCAGAGATTTTATTGCTTTTCCTAAAAATAATTCAGGACGAGATGTGATGATTGATGCTCCTGCATTTATAGATGATAAGCAATTGAAAGAATTGAGTATCAAGTTAGATATTCAGTCATAATTAATCAAATCCCGTAGATGCGGGATTTTTTAGTACTTTTAATAACATGAAAAACCTGCTTATTTTATTTGTATTATTCTTTTTAATACAATCTTTTGGTCAAGAATTAACAGGAAAACAACTGTTAGAAAAAGCAATTCAATATCATGATCCAAGCGGAAATTGGAACACATTTAAAGGAACGTTATTGGTAACAATGGAAACACCAAATTCCCCAAAAAGAGAAAGTGAAATTAAGATTGATTTGCCAAATCAGTTTTTTTCGGTAAAAGCAAAAAGCGGTAAAAATGAATCGGAATATATAGTCGAAAAAGATAGTGTTCAAATACTCTTTAATGGAGATAAAAATCCATCCGGAGAAGTCCTGAAGAAAAATAAATTGAGTAAAGAACGCGCGAAAATGTATCAGAATTATTATACATATTTGTACGGTTTACCAATGAAATTAAAGGATGAAGGAGCTATAATTCATGATAAAGTAGAGGCTAAAATCTTTAAAGGCAAACAATATTTGGTTTTAAAAGTCACTTATAAAAAAGAAGTTGGTAAAGATACTTGGTATTTTTATTTCAATCCAAAAACCTTTGCGATGGAAGTGTATCAATTTTTTCATGATGAATCTAAAAATGACGGAGAATACATTTTGTTAACCAAAGAAGAAACTATTAATGGAATAAAAATGCCAAAAAATAGAGCTTGGTTTATGAATATAAACAACAAGCATTTAGGAACGGATATTTTGGAAAAGAAGTGATATAAAAAATGAAATCAAAAAAAATCTTCAAAGCAATTCTAAAGTGGAAATATCAACATATTTCTAACAAACAATTTACCAACATAGCAAGTGCTATTATTGGGTTATTAGCGGGTTTAGGAGCCGTTATTTTAAAAAATGCAACCCACTTTATTCAGCAATTATTACAGAGTGAGTTTATTAAAGAGCTTCATAGTGCATTCTATTTTATTTTTCCAATAATTGGATTATTAATCGTGCTTTTTATTGTTAATTACATTATCAAAAAGAGAGTTGGACACGGAATACCTTCAACATTATATGCAATCTCAAAACAAAAAGGGATTATGCCAAAACATCAAATGTGGGCATCTATTTTTACAGCACCAATAACGGTTGGTTTTGGAGGTTCTGTTGGACTAGAAGGACCAACAGTTGCTACAGGCGCTGCTTTAGGTTCTAATTTCGCACAACTATTTAGATTAAACCAAACAACAAAAACATTATTAATAGGGGCAGCAGCAGCAGGTGCCATGTCTTCTATTTTTAAAGCTCCAATTGCCGCAATTGTTTTTGCTGTAGAAATTTTTAGTTTAGAATTAACCTTGGCATCAATGATTCCCTTATTATTGGCTTCCATTACTGCAATCTTAACTTCTTATTTCTTCTTAGGAGATGATGTATTACTACACTTTAATATACAAGACAAATTTGTACTTAATGATGTGCTTTTTTATATTTCACTAGGTGTTTTTACAGCGTTAATTTCAGTGTATTTTAGTAAAGTCTATTTTATAATAGCAGATTTTTTTAAAAAAATAGAAAATCCCTACAAAAAGTTATTGATAGGAGGAATCTCATTAGGCGTATTAGTTTTCTTAATTCCACCGTTATTTGGAGAAGGATATGAAACGATCAATAATGTTTTAAGAGGGAATACATTAGAGATAGTAGGAAACAACATTTTTAATTCTATTTCAGATAACACCTTATTAATCATTTTATTTTTACTAGGGTTAATTATCTTTAAAATAGTTGCAACTTCTTTAACTTTTGGAGCTGGAGGAATTGGAGGTATTTTTGCGCCAACCTTATTTACAGGAAGTTTAACAGGCTATGTTTTTGCTCTTTTTGTAAACTACACAAACTTATTTGGTCATAAATTATCTTTAATCAATTTTGCGATGGTTGGTATGGCAGGATTAATGGCAGGAGTTTTATTAGCCCCTTTAACAGCTATTTTCTTAATTGCAGAAATTACTGGAGGCTATGAGTTATTTATTCCTTTAATGATTGTTAGTTCAATTTCATTTATCATTACCAAACGATATATACCGCATAATATTTATGCAGCACAATTAGCTAAAAAAGGAGAACTGGTAACTCATGATAAAGATAAAAACGTATTAATGTTTTTAGATATTGACACTCTTATTGAAAAAGATTTTATAGCAACAAGAAGTAAAAAAACACTAGGAGAGTTGTTAAAAGAAAACGTTGCTAAATCTAGCAGAAACTTATACCCTGTCTTGGATGATAAAGAACATTTTATAGGTATTGTTTTATTAGATGATATTAGGTCTGTTATGTTTAATCAAACAATGTATGATAAAATTAAGGTTTCAGATGTGATGAAAAGTGCTCCAGAAGTAATCTTAAGTGCTGATTCTACTGAAAAAGTAATGCAGAAGTTTAAAGAAAGTGGTGCTTGGAACTTGCCTGTTGTTAAAGATAATAAATACATTGGTTTTATTTCGAAATCAAAACTCTTAACAGCCTACAGGAATAAATTGATTGAAGTTACTTCTTAGTTAAAATTTTTTGTCATTCTTACGAAAGCAGGAATGACAAATTTGTTTAGAATTGCGTTCGTTTTTTAGACTTCTACTTTTGTAAGAACGAGACTACTTTATCAGGAAAATCTGTAAAAGCACCATCAACATTTGCATCTATTAACAGCGTTTGCAACATTTCTGAGAAACTAGAAAACTCATTTAAAACATCAGCTCTAAAAGTATAAGGATGTACTTTTAAACCTAATTTATGAGCATCAGAAACTAGCGAAGTAAATGTAAATTTACCATTCACTTTTTTACTTACTATTTGTTTATACCACGGGCCAATTCCGTCTGCGTAGGTTGCAAAATGATTCAAGTTTTTAACTTCTCCAGGGAATTTTATTAATTGAACTAAAAATAATTCAGATTTTAAATCTTTTCTAATTCGCTCTAGCTCTTTAGCATCAAAACATTGTAAAATACAGTTATCATTTTTGGTTTTGTAACCATAATTTGCTAAAATAGACAAAACAATTTCTGTTAAGTTTTTTCCTTCTTTTTGATGAAATTCGGGGTTTTTAATTTCTGGATAAATTCCAATATTTTTACCGGTACTTTTATTTAATCCTTGAATCAATTCAATTTCTTGTTGAAATGAATGTAGTTTAAAATTTCCTTTTCCTTTAGGAAAACGATTTGGATATATTTGTTTGCCTGTTTTAGGATTAAATCGTTCTGTAACTTGTAATTTTTGTAGCTCTTCAAATGTAAAATCGATGACATAATACCTATTATCAATTCTTTTTTTATTCGGATATTTCGTAGCTACATCCGTTACATCATCTAAATAAATATCGTGAATTACAATCGGAACATTGTCTTTGCTTAGCACCAAGTCTTGCTCAATAAAACCGGGATTCATAGCAAACGCCAATGATTTACTTTCTAGTGTGTGCTCAGGTAAATACCCAGAAGCACCACGATGCGCAATTACAATTTTTTTATCCATTAGAGATGCAGATTTAGTACAGCTTAAAAACAATAATAAAGTTAAAAATAAAGAAATAGATTTCATAGTCAATTAAATTATCACTTAAAGGTATAACTTTTTGTAATTTTGCACTCAACTTAAATGTTTTGTTTATATGAAATTAGTGTTAAAGATATTATTTATTATTTTTATTCTTTGGATGTCTATTGGCATATTTTTACTAAAAACAGAACATCCTAAAGCAGAAATTGTAATGGGTTTAGGTGTTTTTTACTTGTCTTTTTTGTTGATGCCTATTTTTATTTACTACAGATATAAAGATGGTAAATACAAAAAATATCAACTGAATGACCAAAAGTTAAAAGAGTTGATGAAAAACAAAGATTCTTAACGTAAAAAAATGATTTATTTATACCTTTGTTGCTTATGATAGATGCAAAAGAAGTAACCTCAGAAAAAACAGTTTTAATTGGTGTTATTACACAATTTCAAGACGAAACTCAATCTGAAGAATATTTAGATGAATTAGAGTTTTTAACTTTAACTGCAGGAGGAGTTGCGGTAAAAAGATTTACGCAAAAGC
>JBLHOD010000109.1:0-5055 GCA_047622545.1 Polaribacter sp.
CTGACTTATACTCATTGCGCCTAATGCGTTTTTCATTTCACAATCTACTTTCTCATAATGGTCTATCTGCCATTGCATACATTGAAGTTCCTTTTTTGAATTATAATTATTGCTTATAATTCCAAAGTTCTTAATGTTAGATTATTTTGTTCTAATACAGTTGTGTTTATCTTTTTAGTATTGTGTAGATTTTTTGGAATTAAAATCTTGTAAGTAAATAAACGATCCGTAAAAATTTGTTTTGGATTTAATTGTAGAACAGATTTTGTAATTACAGATATATTTCTTTTTGTTCTTCTACCTACTATGAAATTAATGATTTGTTTTGTGTTTCTATTTATGGTGTATGTAATCTATGTTTCATTAGATTTATTATTGACAATTATACGCATTTCATCAAGTTCATAATATTGATGCTTTTCATTAAAAATTGGTTTTACAACTTGCGAAGCCATTTTTTTAATACGTTTTATGACTGTTGTTTTTGAAATATAAAGCAAATGTGAAGTAGAATTTATACCAAAAGTTTCAGTTAAATATAGATAGAAATATAAATATTTTTATTGTAGGTTTTATAAGTATAACTTCTTGGTAAACTGTACTTACAGATTTTGCAATAATATCTTTGTTTACCATTTGTTTGTTTGCCAATTTTTACTACTAAACCTTTACATTTACTACATTTCAAAATGTTTCTATCAACTAATTTGAACCATTAAGATAAAAAATACACATTTTAAAGACTATAATGCATTTAAAAAAAAAGGATAGACTTTATGTCTATCCTTTTCGTGTTTCATCTGTACTTTAGCTTTTATATATTCAGGTATTTATGCATAAATAAATTATTATCAACTAATATATATTATTGCACAGCTTTAAATCATAGAATAGAATGCTTAATTCTATTGTACTACAATTTAAACCCTCTTGTTATTGGAATAATTGTTTCGTCAATTAAAATAATTTCTTTATTATTATTACTTTTTATAAAATTTTTATTTACGATAAATGAACGATGACATTTAACAAAATTTGGTGGAAGCTGTTTTAAAATTTCTGCAATTGTTCCTCGTAAAAATTCTTTTTTGTTATTATTCGTAAAAAAATTTAGGTAATGATCTTCCGTTTTTATGTAAACCAGTGAATTTAGATAAATTTTAGATTTGTTTTTTAAAACTATATGATCTTCTACAACCATTTGTTTTACTTTTTCTAATTCTGCAGATGTTTCCTTATGCTCTGTTAAAATAAGTTCTTTTTCTTTTGAAATTTGTTTTCGTTTTAAATCACTTTTTTTCCAACGTACAAAAGAATAAAGTGCTAATAAAAAAACAAGAAAAATTAATATTCCATAAATTATTTTGTTCAAATTAAATCGATTTTTAATTTCTTTAATTTCATTTAGTTGAATGTTTTTTTTAGATAATTCTAATTTATTTTCTTTATTGATTAAATCAACTAATTCATTGTTTTGAAATAACGAATCCTTTAATAAAAGCAGTTTATCACTTTCTTCAAGAGCTTTTTCATGATTTCCTGTTTTGGCATAAAATTCTTTTGATACTTTTAGATATGTTTCTTTTTGACTTAATGAAACTTTATCAAAGATAGTTTTTGCTAGTTGAAAATATTTTTCTGCTTCATCGACTTTATTTAAACCCAAATAAGTAGAAGTTAATAAAATTTGGGTTTGAGCTATATCTTTTTTATTGGCTAATTTGTTTCTTTCCGTCAAAGCCACTAAAAAATGTTTTTCCGCTTGATTATAATTTTTTTCTAATAAATAATAGTTTGCAATATTATGTTTTAATCTAGCAACATTATATTTATCTTTTAAGTTACTAAACAACTTTAAAGACTTTTTTCTATAAAAAAGAACTGAATCTTTTTGTTTTAAATTTTCTAGAATTAAACCATAGTTGTCATACAATTGTGCTCTTGATAAATCATTTTCATTTTCTTTTAAATAAAATTTTGTTCTTTGAGCATATTTTTTTGGCTTTTTCCCATTGAGAAACTTTAATAAACAAAGGTACTAGGTTGTTGTTTACTTGCATAATTCCTTTTACATCTTGATTCTCTTCAAAAATGGAAAGTGCTTTTAAATGATTATCAATAGCTTCATTATAGCGACTTAATTCGTTTAAAGTATTTGCTTTATTCATGTACATTAAAGCCAAAAGCTTATTTTCTTTTTTTGGATCTATAAGTGGAATAACTTGATTAAAAACCTCTAGAGAATTTTCAAACTTACCTATTTTTCTGTAAGTAATTCCAAGAATGTTATAAATATTTTTGAGTTCTTTTGTATTGTTATTCTCAATGGCAATTTTTTTGGCGTTTTCAATATAAACAATTGCTTCTTTATCTTTTCCTAAACCCATTAGGTTTCTACCAATTCCGGTTGTTGCATTGAGTTCACCTAATTGATAATTTTCTTTTTTTGCAAAATCATTGGCTTGTATTGATAATTCTAATGCTTTACCGAAGTTGTTTGCACGACTATTAATTCCAGCTAACTGAAGCAATGCATCTACTTTCAACTTTGCGTCATCTTCTTTTTTTGCGAGTTGAACGGCTAATTCGGCATCTTTTAAAGGTAAATCCACCTCAACAGGTTTATACGATTTACTTCTTTTAATTAATAATGAAATTTTCTCTTTGTTGGAAGTTGAACTGTTTATCAAGTTTGATAAACTATCAATTTTTGTGGATTGTGAAAACACCAAAATACTAAAAAGCAGAAAAAAATATTTCAGCATAAATTTTTATTTTATATAAATGTAACTAAAAAAAGAATTAGAAAAATTTATTTTTTAAAAAATTGGATCGACTTCATATCCAGAGGCATCTGTTCTATAAGATGTGTCTAAATAAATATTACAATTGGGCATTCGTTCTTTTAAAACAAAAGCTTTTTCCAGTATGTTTTCTTTTGTATCATTATCGTTGGAATCTACAAAAACTTCTTTGAGACTTTGATTGTTTAAATTTTCGTATAAATCTGTTAATGTTATACTTGTTTTGGTGATGTTTAAACTTTCCAAGGCTTTCATTTCATTGAAATAGGGTATACTTACTTTTGATATCTCTTTATGTTTTCGCAAGTAAAGTTTTTTCAATTCTTTGAAAGCAATCATGTGTTTTACACCTTCATCTGTAACGTAAGATTCTTTTAGATAAATTTCATAAACCGTTTTTACCCGTAAACTAATGAAATATAAATACTCGTCGGTTTGTTCGTCTCCATAGCCATAGCCTCCAATATTTTGCCATTTTGTAGGAATGTCTTCGAGTTTTTCTATGCGAAAATGCTTTTGCCAGAATTTTTTTTCTTCTTTTTGGAGGTTCATTTTTATGGGTTATAATTCATTTATTATTTAATTTAAAAAAAATATTAAACACTTTTTAAAACTTATATTGAACTGTTCCATCTTCGTTATAAGAGTTACCGCTTAGAGTCCATTCTCCATCTATATTTTTATAAAATGCAATTATATATATATTTCCGCTTTCGTAATATTCTTCCCATTTACCGGTTTTAATTCCATCAGTATAATTTCTGATTTCCTTTAATTTATCGTTTTCGTGATAGCATTTCCATTCTCCTGAGTGTTTTCCGTTTTTAAATTTTCCAATAAAATTTAATTTTCCGTTTTTGTGATAAGATTTCCATTCTCCAGATAGTTTATTAATGTAAATTTTTTCTATTTCTTGTGCTTTTTTATTTTCATCATAAAACTTACCTATTCCAATGTTTTCGCCATTAACATAATTATCAATTGTTAATTTACCTTCTTCGTCAAAAAACTCCCACTTACCCATTTCTTTTCCATCATAATAAAGTCCTGTTTTTTCTAATTTTCCATTTTCATAATAAGACTTCCACTCTCCATTTGGTTTATCTTTAATATAATTACCAATATGCATTAATTTTTCATTATCATAATAAGTTTTCCATTCTCCTTCTTTTACTCCATCAATATAATTTCCGATTTTTTCTAATTGCCCTTTTTCATTATAGGATTTTTGCATGCCAATTTGTTTCCCATCAATATAATTTACACTTGAAATTAACTTACCATTACTGTGATATGAAAGTTCTTCTCCTGTTTGTTTTCCATTAATATAATTTTCAATTCCATGTAATTGTCCATTGTTGTGATAATAGGTCCATTTACCAGTTTTTAACTCATTGATATACTTACCAACTATTTCTAATTTATTATTTTCGTGATACGATTTGTATTCTCCGGCTTTCTTTCCTTCTACATAATTAATAACTGCTTCTAACTGTCCAGTTGTAGTATAAACTTTCCATTCTCCTGAGAGCTTTCCATTAATATAATTTCCAGAATTATTTAATTTTCCTTTTTCATCATAATTTTTACACACTCCATTTGCTACATCATCAATATAATTTATAACGTACTCTAATTGACCATTTTCTTGATAATATTTCCATTCTCCAGTTCTTTTTCCATTGATTTTATTGCCAATTGATTTTATTTTCCCGTTATCAAAATATTGTTTTTCAACATTTTGACTTATGCTCAATGCAGAAACAAGAAGAAATATAATTAATAATACATTTTTGTTAGTTTTCATGTTTGATTTTAAAGTTTATTTTTGATTATATAATTTTAATAATTCCTCAAATGCTTTATAAATTTCGGTGTTTTCAGTTTGTGTCTGTTTATCTAATTTAATATTTAGAGAATAATTTATAGATTTTGATTTAAAGCCAATGCTTGAACTTACTGGATATAGTACAAAACCATTATCAAACTCAACATAAACAGTTCCTTTATTGTAAATACTTAAAACATCTTTTAGGTCAAAGGTTATCGTTTCCTTTTTTATAAATTCTCTGAATCTATAGGTATCAAAGCTTATTGTAAAAATAGAGTTTACTAACTTAACTTTATAATTATCGGTTACGGTAAAAAAACCACCTGGCGTATTATAACCTGTTTTAAAATCAAAGTAGTATTTTTTGATATATAACAGTGCTTTATTTTTTTGACAAGATGATTTTAAAAATTCGATTTG
>JBLHOD010000110.1:0-5000 GCA_047622545.1 Polaribacter sp.
TCTAACTTTTCTTGCAACTCTTTAATAGTTCCATATCTAATTTCTGCTACTTTCCCATAATCGCCATTACGTTCTGCTTTATCAGCTTCTAATTTTGCATTTTCAATATCTGTTTTAAAAGTCTGAATGCTATCTACAATACTTTTTTCGCTTTGCCATTTTGCATTGATTTCGTTTCGTTCTTCTTTCAAATTAGCCAAATCTGCATTTAGAGACTTTAACTTCGCTTTATCATTTTCTCTTTTGATCGCTTCAATCTCTATTTCTAATTGCATTACTTTTCTGTCTAATACATCTAGTTCTTCTGGTTTCGAATTGATTTCCATGCGCATTTTAGCAGCAGCCTCATCCATTAAGTCAATGGCTTTATCTGGTAAAAAACGATTGGTAATATAACGTTGTGATAATTCTACAGCTCCAATAATAGCATCATCTTTAATTCTAACTTTATGATGTGTTTCGTATTTCTCTTTAATTCCTCTTAAAATAGAAATGGCACTTTCTGTATCTGGTTCATTTACAACTACTTTTTGAAAACGACGTTCCAGCGCTTTGTCTTTTTCAAAGTATTTCTGATATTCATCCAACGTAGTTGCACCAATTGCACGCAATTCTCCACGAGCCAATGCGGGTTTTAAAATATTGGCTGCATCCATTGCTCCTTGTCCACCACCAGCACCAACCAATGTATGGATTTCATCAATAAATAAAACAATATCTCCATCTGACTCGGTTACTTCTTTAATCACTGCTTTTAAGCGTTCTTCAAATTCTCCTTTGTATTTTGCTCCAGCAATTAATGCACCCATATCTAAAGCGAAAACCTGTTTATCTTTTAAATTCTCAGGAATATCGCCGTCAATAATTCTGTGTGCCAAACCTTCTGCAATTGCTGTTTTACCTGTTCCAGGTTCACCTACCAAAATTGGATTATTTTTGGTTCTACGAGACAAAATTTGTAGTAAACGTCTAATTTCTTCATCACGCCCAATAACAGGATCTAACTTTCCATCACGAGCTAACTGATTTAAATTTTTAGCATATTTATTTAAAGAGTTATATGTTTCTTCTGCATTTTGGGAAGTAACTCGATCTCCCTTTCGAAGTTCGTTAATTGCTTCTTTTAATCCTTTTTCTGTAACGCCTTGATCTTTTAAAATTTGTGCAATGGTACTTTTAGATGTAAAGATTGCTAAAATAATATGTTCTATTGAAACATACTCGTCTTTCATTTTTTTAGCGATGATAGATGCTTCCGTTAACGTTTTACCAGCTTCTCTAGAAAACGTAAGTTCTGCTCCAGTAACTTTAGCAAAGCTTTCTATTTGCTTTTCTAACAATTGCTTAAGTACATCAACATTACAGTTGAGTTTTTTTAATAGGAAAGGCAACACGTTTTCATCAACTTCAAAAAGCGCTTTAAATAGGTGTTCGTTTTCTATTTGGTTGTGTCCATAACTTTGCGCAATCTGTTGCGCTAATTGTATGGTTTCTTGTGATTTTATCGTATAATTATTAAAATTCATAGTATATAGGTTTTACTTTTTCATTTACTTTGTCGCAAATCTGTGACCAATTAATTTAAAACTGGTAAACAAGTCATTTTGTCTTACAAGGTGCTGTTTTTAATGACTTTTTGACTGATGAAAGTTTTTAATTTTATTTCGACTTAGTACAAAATCTATTAAATGAGTTTTCTAAAAAATATTTTTTCTTCTACAACAAAACCTAAAAAAGAAATTGTTTCAACAATCAATTGGATTCCCTTGACTACAATAACAGAATTAGAAGCACTCAAAGAAGTTTCTGCTACAGAAACTGTGCTAATTTTTAAACATTCAACAAGATGTGGAATTAGTAGAATGGTTATTAAATTATTTGAAAAGCAATTTGATGAATCTATGTCTAACCTAAAAGTCTATTATTTAGATTTATTAAATTACAGAGATATTTCTGATGAAGTTGGATATGCTTTTCAAGTGTTGCATCAATCACCACAATTGCTAGTGATTAAAAATGGAATAGCGGTTGCAAATGCTTCGCATTATGATATTTCGAATATTGATTTGAAAAGTAATCTTTAAATAAAGATATCCACTTTTTACCTAACAAACCCTTGTTTAAACTTTAATAAAGATGTGCTTATTTTTGTTTTGGTATATTTAGGAAAAATTAGATAAAAAACATCTTTATGAAAAAAATCACACTTGTTTTATGTAGTCTTTTAGTTTCTGCAATTGTTTATAGTCAAAAACCTAGAGCCAGAGATTTGGGAATTCCGTTTGTGGGTAAAACGGGTGAATTTAATGCTATTACTGATGTAAAAGGAGTAGAAGTAGGTTATAGCACTATTATTTATGGAAAAGGAAAAAACATTTTAGGGAAAGGCCCAATTAGAACAGGTGTTACTGCTATTTTTCCACGAGGAAAAGCGAAGAAATTTAGTCCTGTGTATGCCAATTGGTATAGTTTAAACGGAAACGGAGAAATGACAGGAACCACGTGGGTAACAGAATCAGGATTTCTAGAAACACCAATTATGATTACCAACACCAATAGTGTTGGAACTGTTCGACAAGCAGTTTTAAAATATTTTGTAGATACCAATTGGTATAGCGGAGAAAATTGGTGGTACACTTATCCAGTTGTTGCAGAAACATATGATGGATTTTTGAATGATATTTACGGATTTCATGTCAAAGAAAAACATGTTTTGGAAGCAATTAATGATACTAAAAGTGGTGTAATCGCGGAAGGAAATGTTGGTGGAGGAACAGGAATGATGTGTTTGGGTTTTAAAGGAGGAACAGGAACAGCATCTAGAATTGTAAAATTTAAGAATGAAAGTTATACAGTTGGTGTTTTAGTACAGTCTAATTTTGGAGCAAAGAAAAACTTAACAATAGCCGGAGTTCCAGTAGGTAAAGAGCTGATGAATGTGAAAAGCAGTGAATTTAATGGACCAGCAACACCGAACAGAAAAGAAGGTGATGGCTCAATTATCGTTGTTGTAGCAACAGATGCACCTTTATTACCACATCAATTAAAAAGAATTTCGCAACGAATTCCATTAGGAATTGGAATTGTTGGAGGAAGAGGAAGTAATGGATCAGGAGATATTTTTATTGCTTTTTCTACGGCAAATGAAAATGCATTTAACCGCAATGAAACAACTAAAGTAGAAACCTTTCCAAACGATCAAATTACCCCCCTTTTTGAAGCAACGGTTCAAGCAGTAGAAGAAGCTATTATCAATGCAATGGTGGCAGCAGAAACGATGGAAGGAATCAATGGTAATAAATCGTATGCGATTCCACATGATTTATTAAAGCAAACATTGAAGAAATACAATCGATTGGAAAAATAGCAGCATTATTTACGAAATTAAAAATCGGAGATAAAAGCTGGGTAGTTATCTCAGGAAGAGATTATGTAGCATTTAAGGAAACACCAAGAAAACTTTATTAGTACATTTGAATCCTTTATAAAACGATTTAACTAACAATCAATAACCTTTATTCATATTATGAAACAATCAATCAACCAAAAAGTAATTTATTTAGTATTGCTAACCTTCTTAATTATTTCTTGTAAGAATGATAAGAAATCTTCTGATGCAAATGCAATTGCAAAAGATACAATCACTACTGCAAGTGGATTAAAATATTTCTATATAACAAAAGGTGAAGGAAGAAAAATTGAGCCTGGCTCTAAAACAGCTGCCATGTTAAGTTTAAAAGTAAAAGAAAATGTTGTTTGGACCAGTTATGAGTCTAAAGATTCAGTTTTTTCTCATATTGCAGGTAGAGGCGGAGTAATAAAAGGATATGATGAAATGGCATTGTTATTACGTGAAGGAGATGATGTTTTTGCTATTCTACCAAGCGAATTAGCGTACGGAGAAAGTGGCTCTGGTGAAGATATTCCACCAAACTCAATATTGATTTATGATCAATTTAAAATAATTTCTGTTGGTAAGCCGAGGTTAATATTATCAGATACGTTGTTTTCTGCATTGAAAAATGGAGGAATTGACAAAATGAAAAGTACATATAATCAAATAACTAAAACAAAAGATTCGGTAAATTATCATGGAGGATTGGATCAATTAAAGGCTTTATGGGGAAAATTGTTTACAGCAAAAATGTTTTCTGAAGCAATAGACGGATTTTCATTTATAAACAAAGACTATAGAAAGCCAGTTTTAGATTTCTATGTAATTAATTCTTTAGAAAATCAAGAAAAATTTAAAGAAGCAATCGCTAAAATAAATTCAGTATTGAAAGGTAAATTATCTGTTGATCAAAAAGAGTATTTTATTAAGTACAAACAAGACTTGACCAATAAATTAGAATCTTCTAAGAAATAACATTTTTTTTAATATTCATCCTTAACGAACTTGTTTTGAATGAATTAAATTATTAATTAATGTAAAAATGTTATAGAAAATCGTTGACAATAATATAAACAGGATAAGCTGAAAACTGACTTAGAGTAGGCATAACCAATATAGCATTATTAAATATGGAAAATTCACATTTAGAAACTTTTAAAGCGGAAGCTGAAGGAAAAGGTTGGCCTACAAAAGTAACAATTACAGATACAGAATGGACTCTTAAGGTTGATGAGCCTGTTAATGAAGGCGGATTAAATACTGGTCCAAATCCAATGCAATATTTTATTGCCTCTTTAGTGAGCTGTCAAAATGAACAATCTCAAGTTGTTGCAGAAGAACTCTCAATAAATATGACACAAGTTGATATAAAAGCTGAGATTGATCTTGATCTTTCGGGTTTTATGGGAATGTCAGATAATTCAAATGGTAGTTATAAAAGTGTGCGACTTGATGCTGTAGTTTCAGGAGACATAACTGATGAAGAAGTAAAGACTCTTGGTCAAAAAGTAGATGCCCGTTGTCCTATTTTAGCACTGTTGCGAATCAGTGGCTGTGAAATCCATAGTAGTTGGAGTAAAAAATAATTTCTTTGGAGATTAATAGA
>JBLHOD010000111.1:0-4966 GCA_047622545.1 Polaribacter sp.
CAATAAGTTTAGGGCCGTTTCATCAATTCAAGTAATTGCAGAAATTTGTATTCCGTTATTAGGAATTTTAGCATTAAAGGAATTCTTTTCTAAAGATATTTCTTCGGATGAAAAGAAAAATGCATTACAAAAAGCATTTTATATTATAGGAGGAATTTTAGTTTTCTTTTTACTATTTGGATCGAGCTTATTTGCTTTTGAAGGATTTAGAGATAACAATTATCAGCAAATTCCTAGTTTGGTAGAAGCGTTAATTTCTGATAGAAAAGCGATGTTGTTTAGCGATAGTTTACGCTCTTTGGTGTTGATCTCAATTTCATTTGCCATTTTATGGTTTTTCCTTAAAAATAAAGTAAATCAAACAAAAGCAATTATTGGTTTTGCAATTATAATCTTATTCGATTTAGTTTCTGTAAACATCAAATATGTCAATAATGATTCGTTTGAAAAAGCAAGAAATATCGAAAAACCATTTCAATTAAATGAAGTTGACAAAGAAATTTTAAAAGATAAAGGCTATTATAGAGTTGCCAATTTTCCAAGTCCGTTACAAGACGGGAGAACCTCTTATTTTCATAATTCTATTGGTGGTTATCACGCTGCAAAAATGGGGCGTTATCAAGAGTTATTTGATTATCAAATTGCGAAGAATAATATGGAAGTGTTAAACATGTTAAATGCTAAATATTTTATCATTCCAGATCAAAAAGGAAACACAACAGTGCAAGTAAATCCAGAAGCAAATGGAAGTGTTTGGTTTGTTTCTGATCTAAAATTAGTTTCTTCTGCAGATGAAGAAATTATGGCATTAGATAGTTTAAAAACTAAAAATGAAGCTGTTATTGATATTAACAAATTTGAAGTTAAAAATAATTTTGAAAAAGATTCTTTGGCAACAATAAAGCTAACAAATTATGACGTTACAACACTAACGTATGAATCTAATACTACAAAAAAGCAGTTTGCAGTTTTTTCAGAAATCTATTATAAAGATGGATGGAATGCGTATGTTGACGGGAAATTAACGCCACATTATAGCGTGAATTATGTATTACGTGGAATGGAAGTTTCTGCAGGAAAACACACGATAGAATTCAAATTTGAACCGACAATCATTAAAAATGGAAATACAATTACTTTAACTTCTTATTTCTTGTTATTGATAATTCCAATTGGGTGGTTTTTTTACGAAAAGAAGAAAAAATAAAGCTGTAGTATGAATATTGGAATGCTTTTAAACGGAAATTATCCGGCAGATATTAGAGTTCGTAAAGAAGCTGAAACATTGGTTGAAAACAACCATTCGGTTTTTGTTTTGTGCAAAAAGAACACAGATGAAAGAGAATATGAAGTTGTAAATGGAGTACAAGTCATCAGGAAAATCGAATATAAAAGTGTAGCTCACGAGGGGATTATTGATGTTATCGCTTCTATTGGTTTTGTACATCCATTTTTTAAAAAGGAATTACCTTATTTTATCAAAGAAAATAAAATTGAAGTGTTGCATGTGCACGATCTACCTTTGGCAAAAACTGCTTTTTTAGCTGCAAAAAAAAGAAAATTAAAAACAGTTTTAGATTTGCATGAAAATTATCCTGCTGCCTTGATGACTTGGTTTTCTTGGCGTAAAAATCCGATAATCAGATTAAAAAATAATCTGTTTTTTAGTTATAATAGATGGACAAAACACGAATCTAGAATTATTAAAAAGTTTGATGTTTTGATTGCTGTTGTTGATGAAATGAAACAACGATTGATAGCGCAACACACAATTTCTGAAAACAAAATTGTAATTGTTCCAAATTCAGAAAAAAAAGAATTCATTAAAAACTTTGACGATTCAGCAGCTAATTATTTTACAGGTTTAGAAGATAAATTCATTATTTCTTATGTTGGCGGTTTTGGTCCGCATAGAGGTTTGCACACTGCAATTTTAGGAATGAAAACAATTTCTGAGAAGATTCCAAATGCATTGTTAGTGCTGGTTGGTCCAGCAAATAATGATGTTAGAAATTATTTGCAAAATTTAATCACTCAAAATAATTTGGAGAAATTTGTTGAAATTAGGGGAAGAGAACCTTTTAAAAACGTGGTGAATATCATGAAGAATTCCTCCGTAAATATCATTCCACATATTTCAAACGAACACACAGAAAGCGCCGTTCCTCATAAGTTTTTCCAAATATTATTATCAGGAAAACCGTTGTTAGTTTCTGATTGTGCTCCGATGAAAAGATTGGTAAATCAATTTGAAATCGGTACGTATTTCGAATCAGAAAATTCGCAAAGTTTTGCAAACGCAATTATAGAAGTTCATTCTAAGTACGATGTTGCGTTAGAAAAAGCTAAAAAAGGAAATCACGAATCTTTAAATGGTGAACTTAATTGGGAATTTACTTCAAAAAACTTAGTACATTTATACGATAACTTAAAGTTTTGAAAGTACTAATTGTAACATATTATTGGCCGCCATCTGGTGGTTCTGGAGTTCAGCGTTGGTTGAAATTTGTGAAATATTTACAAGATTTCGGAATTGAACCTGTTGTATTTACGGTTGATAATCCAAAATATCCGATTTTAGATACTTCATTAGAAAATGAAATCCCGAAGAATATTACAATCTTAAAACAACCAATTTGGGAACCAAATAGTGTATTGTCATTTTTTAAAAAGAATGACGCACAACAATCAGCAGGTTTTTTAAATCCAAACCCTACTTTCTTTGGGAAAATAGTACAATACATTAGAGCTAATTACTTTATTCCTGATGCTCGTAAATTTTGGGTAAAACCTTCTGTTGACTTTTTAAAAAAATATTTGGAAGAACATAGAATTGATGCAGTAATTACTTCTGGTCCACCACATAGTTTACACTTAATTGGTTTGGAATTAAAGAAGGAGTTGAATGTAAAATGGATTTCTGATTTTAGAGATCCTTGGACAGAAATCGATTATTTTGAGCAATTACCGTTGACAAAAAGTTCAATTAAAATTCATCAAAAATTAGAAAAAGAAGTAGTAGAGAAATCTGATGCAGTTTTAGTGATCGGAAAAACTATGAAAGAGAGATTTGATAAATTTTCTAATAACATTCATGTTGTTACTAATGGTTTTGACAATGATTCAACTTTTACATCAACCGAGTTAGATGAAAAATTTACAATTACCCACGTTGGTCTAATGAATTCCGATAGAAATCCGATTTCTTTCTGGAAAGCAATTTCAGAAATTTGTAAAGAAAATACTGATTTTACTTCAGACTATCAAGTTCAATTTGTAGGAAAGATAGCATTAGAAGTTCGAGATAGTTTAGAAGAATATCAGATTAAAAATATTTTAGATATTGGATATGTTTCACATCAAGAAGTAGCAATATATCAACAAAAAACACACGTTTTATTTTTGTCTGTAAACAATGTAAAAAGTGCAAAAGGAATTATAACAGGAAAAATATTTGAGTATTTACAAGCAAAACGCCCTATCTTAGCTATTGGCCCAATCAACGGAGATTTGGCAGATATTTTAAATGAAACTAATTCAGGTAAAATTGTAAACTTTGATGACGTTGTGAACTTGAAAAAAGAAATTTTACAGATGTATAATTCTTATAAATCAGGGAAATTAGTATCAAATATTACCAATATAGATCAATATCATAGAAGAAATTTAACACAGAAATTAGCTGAAATAATTAAAGAAACCGTTTTGTGATTTTTATGAAAAAAATAGTTACCATTTTAGGAGCAAGACCTCAATTTGTAAAAGCTGCTGTTTTAAGTAGAATTATAAAAGAACACAATCAAATTGAGGAAATTATCATTCATACTGGTCAACATTTTGATGCCAATATGAGTGCTGTTTTTTTCGATGAAATGGAAATTCCAAAACCTAAATATAATCTAGCAATAAACAGTTTAGGTCATGGAGCTATGACTGGACAAATGTTAGAGAAAATAGAAGCAATTTTGTTGGCAGAGAAACCTGATGGAGTTGTCGTTTATGGTGATACTAATTCTACCATTGCAGGTTCTTTAGCTGCAAAAAAGCTACATATAAAAGTAATTCATATAGAAGCTGGGTTGCGCTCTTTTAATATGAAAATGCCAGAAGAAATCAATAGAATTTTAACGGATAGAATTTCTGACTTGTTATGTTGTCCAACCGAAACCGCAATCAAAAATTTACAAAATGAAGGTTTTGCTAATTTGCCTATTCAGATTGTAAAGAATGGGGATATTATGAAAGATGCCGTTGCTTATTACAGCAAAACATCTGCTGAGAAATCTTCTGTAATTTCTGATTTAGTTTTAGTGAAAAACGAATTTGTGTTGGCTACAATTCATCGACAAGAAAACACAGATGATATTGATAAATTAAAATCAATTTTTGCTGCGTTAGAAGAAATTCATACAGAATGTAATGTAGTGTTACCATTACATCCTAGAACTAAAAGAATACTCGATCAGAATAACATTCACCCAAAAATCACATTGATTCATCCTGTTGGTTATTTTGCCATGTTAGAATTATTAAAGAATTGTAGAATGGTGATTTCTGATAGTGGAGGACTGCAAAAAGAAGCATTCTTTACAAAAAAGAATTGCATTATTGTAAGAGAAGAAACTGAATGGATTGAATTGGTTGAAAATGGTTTCGCAGAAATTGTTGGATGCAATCAGTCTAAAATTATAAGTGCATTTAACAAGTATAAAGATTCAAAAATGGATTTTAATATAGAATTGTACGGAAATAACGTTGGAGAAAGTATTCATCAATCTATTTTAACATTGCTAACTAAATAAGTTTTCATTGGGAATTGTATTAAATCAATCAATAAAAAACACAATTATCACGTTCGCTGCATTCGGAATTGGTGGTGTAAATGCGTTGTTTTTATATACTAATTTCTTAACAGATGATTATTATGGTTTGGTTACGTATTTGTTGTCAACCGCAAATTTATTGA
>JBLHOD010000112.1:0-4941 GCA_047622545.1 Polaribacter sp.
GTATGAATATTACAAAATACATATTAAATAATTTTAATCCTCTAACAACGCAAAGTACTGTTAGAGAAGCGCTGAAGCTTTGTGAAACGTATCCAATTACGCACATTCCTGTTGTGAATAATGCACATTATGTTGGTTGTATTTCTCAAACTGATGTTTTAACGATTGAAAACAAAGATGAATTACTTAAAGAGTCTGTAGATATATTTGAGCATTTTCAAACAAATAACACTCAACCTTTATTAGATGTGTTAAAGATTTTTGCGGATAATGAAACAAATATTCTTCCAGCAATTGCAAATCAAAAATACCTTGGTTACTTAGATCTTAATGATGTTTTAGATGAATTTTCTCAAACACCTTTTTTAAATGCTGAAGGTGTTGTTTTGGTGATTGAAAAAAACACGAAAGATTATACAATGAGCGAAGTTTCTCAAATAATTGAGTCAAACAACGGAATTGTTTTAGGAGGTTACGAATCGAAAAGATCTAGCGATAAAATAGAAATTACACTTAAAATTTCATCACAAGAAATAAATGAAATTATTCAAACTTTTAGGCGTTATGATTACACTATTATTAGCGAACATAAAGACGATATTTATTTGGAAGAATTAAAAAACAGGTCGGATTATTTACAGAAATTCTTAAACACGTAAGCAATGAAAAAAGTAGCTATTTACGGCCAATCTTACAATACAAATTCAATTAACGAAGTATTGCTTTTAATTGATGCTTTGCAAGAAAAAAACATTGTTGTTTTTTTTGAAAAAGAATTTTATATGCTTTTTCAAAAAGAAAACTTATTACCAAAAAAGTATCCAACATTTTCTCATTTTAATGATTTAAATAATTCATTTGATTTGTTTTTTACAATTGGTGGAGATGGAACAATATTAAGATCAGTTACATATATCAGAAACCTAAATATTCCGGTACTAGGTATTAATACCGGAAGACTTGGTTTTTTAGCAACTATTCAAAAAGAAGAAATAAAACAAGTAATAGAATTACTGTCGTTAAAAGAATATAAAATTCAAGAAAGAACACTTTTAAGTGTAAAAACAATTCCTAAAACAGCAGGGATTTCTGAAATCAATTTTGCCCTAAACGAAGTTACTGTTGCTAGAAAAAACACGACTTCTATGATTGGAGTTAAAACTTTTTTAGATGATGAATATTTAACTAATTATTGGGCAGACGGGCTTATTATCGCTACTCCAACTGGCTCTACCGGATATTCTTTAAGCTGTAATGGGCCGGTTGTTTTACCGAATTCTAAAAGCTTTGTAATTACACCAATTGCTCCTCATAACTTAAATGCAAGACCTTTAGTTATTTCAGAAAACACAAAAATAAAGCTAGAAGTAAGTGGTAGAGAAGACAACTTTTTAATGTCTTTAGATTCTAGAATTTGCACCATAAATGAAACAACTCAAATTTTTATTGAAAAAGCTTCATTTACAATTAAAACAATTGTGCCTGCCAATCAATCTTTTTTAAAAACCTTAAGGAGTAAATTATTGTGGGGAGAAGACAGAAGAAACGACTTTAAACATTCATAAAACACTACAATATTTTCCCAAAATAATAGTTATTCAAAAAAGACAAGTTATTAACTTTATAAAGCAAATTGAATTAACTATATTTGCACGCTATTTTTTAAGATGAAGAAGCAATTTTTAGCAATACTATTTATTTGTGTTACAAGTATTTCATGGAGCCAAATAAATGAAATTGGAGTGTTTATTGGGGGAAGCAATTATATTGGAGATGTAGGGAGATCAACTTATGTTTTTCCAAACAACATTGCTGCTAGCCTTATTTATAAATACAATGTAAATCCAAGAATTGCTTTAAGAGGTACTTTAAGTTATTTGCCTATTAATGGGGATGATTCAAAATCCTCTAATTTAGTTCGGGTAAATAGGAATTTTAATTTTAAAAATTCAATTAAAGAAATAGCAGTAGGAATTGAATATAATTTTTTTGAATACGATATGACTTCTGAAGATAAAATATACACACCGTATATTTTACTAGAAGTAGCAGGTTTTGGTTATGATCGTGTTGATTCTGAGGTTGTTCCAGGGCAATACAATTTAAAAACAAAAATTTCATATGCTATTCCGTTTGGATTAGGCTTTAAAGGAAAATTAACAGATAATATTGGTTTTGCATTAGAAACAAGAGTAAGATATACGTTTACAGATGATTTAGATTATACAACAAGCAAGATACAATCATTAAATTTTGGAGGAAACTCTAACGATTGGTACATGTTTACTGGAGTTTCTTTAGTGTATGCTTTTGGAAGACCGGCTTGTTATACAGATTTAAGATAATATATGGATAAAAAACTACACATTAATTTACATAAAGTTCCACAACATGTTGCCATTATTATGGACGGCAATGGTCGTTGGGCAAAAGGTAAAGGAATGGAACGAATTTTTGGACATAGAAATGCTTTAACCGCCGTAAGAGAATCTGTAGAAGCTGCTTCTCAAGTTAATATAAAGGCAATTACATTGTATGCTTTTTCTACAGAAAACTGGAACCGTCCAAAAATTGAAGTTAACGCTTTAATGAGTTTATTAATTTCTTCACTAAAAAAAGAACTACCAGATTTTCAAAAAAATAATGTAAAAGTTAATGCAATTGGAGGTATTACTAGTTTACCTAAAAAAGCACAAAAAGTATTATCTGAAGTTATAGATGCGACAAAAACAAACACAAAAATTGTGTTAACTTTTGCTTTAAGTTATGGTTCTAGAGAAGAAATTGTTAATACTATCAAAAACATATCTAAAAAAGTTGTTAATAACCAACTTCTAATAGAAGAAATTGACGAAAAAGTTATTAATAATCATTTATATACATTTAATTTGCCCGACGTTGATTTAATGATTCGTACAAGTGGCGAACAACGCATCAGTAATTTTTTATTGTGGCAAATGGCATATGCCGAATTATATTTTACAGATATGCTTTGGCCAGATTTTAGAAAGAGCGATTTTTTTGACGCAATAATTGAATATCAAAATAGAGAACGACGCTTTGGAAAAACAAGCGAACAAATTGAAACACCAAATGAGTAAATATACTATTGTAGTACTATTTTTATTGATTTTTTTAACCGTAAATGTTAACGGACAAACCAATAATATATCATCTAAGGATACAATTCCTTCACAAATATCTTACGTAAAAGGGCAAGAATACGTCTTAGGAGGAATTACAGTTACTGGTTTAAAGAAGTTTAGCGAAGAAACAGTAAAAATATTTACTGGTTTAAGAAACGGGCAAATGATTAAAATTCCCGGAGATAAATTAACTAGCGCTATTAAAAAACTATACGAAAGTAAGCAGTTTAGTGATGTTGATGTATATTTAGCAAAAATTGATGGAAATGTAGCCTATTTACAATTTGACGTAAAGGAATTACCTCAGTTAAACGAAGTTACTTTTACCGGTGTTAAAAAGTCTAGAAGAAAAGAATTAAAAAAAGACACCGACCTTAAAACAGGCGCAATGGTAACTGACAACTTAATAGTTACCTCTACCAATTATTTTAAAAAGAAATTTACAGACAAAGGTTTTTTAAAAACCAAAGTCTCTATTAATAAAACAAAAGACACTTCAGATATTAATGTTATAAATATGGATGTTCATATTGATAAAGGAACACGCATAAAAATTAAAGACATTACTTTTACTGGAAATAAAGAATTTTCTAACAGAAAACTTAGAAAATCAATGAGCAATACCAAAGAAAAAATGTTTGGCAGGTTTTGGAAAGCATCTAAGTACATAGAAGATAATTACAGAGAAGATTTAGAAAGTATTTTAGAAAAATATAGCAGACAAGGTTACAGAGATGCTCGTATCTTAAGCGATAAGTTAATTTGGAATGACAACAACACTATTAGTTTAGAAATTGAGGTAGAAGAAGGAAAACAGTACTATTTTAGTGACATTAACTATGTTGGAAACAAAAGTTTTACAGTAGATCAATTATCAAGAATACTGGGTATCGATAAAGGTGATGTTTATAACGGGACTGTTTTAAAAGAAAGAGTAAAAGGAGACAACACCCCAAATTCTCAAGATTTACAAACATTGTATCATAATAACGGGTTTTTATTCGCTACTATAGATGTGGTTGAAACAAAAGTGGTAAACGATTCTATTACTGTAGAAATTAGAATTCGTGAAGACGAAGAAGCAACCATTAAGAGGGTGACAGTTATTGGAAATGATAAAACAAATGACCATGTTATCTATAGAGAATTAAGAGTAAAACCTGGTGATTTATTTAACAGAGCTGAAATCATAAGGTCTATTAGAGAAATTGGTCAATTAGGGTTTTTTGATACAAATGTTACTCCAGAAGTAAAACCAGATTGGCAAAATAAAACTGCTGATATTGATTTTACAGTTACAGAAAAAGGAGGTAGTCAAATAGAATTACAAGGTGGTTATGGTGGTGGAGCATTTATTGGAACGCTAGGTTTATCGTTTAATAATTTTTCTATCAGAAACATGTTTAAAAAAGAGGAATATAAACCTTTACCAACTGGTGATGGTCAGAAATTATCTTTACGTCTACAAGCAAGTAGAACTTATAGTACTTATAGTTTTTCATTTACAGAACCTTGGTTAGGCGGTAAAAAACCACAATCATTTTCATTCTCAATTTACAATTCAAACCAATATCAATACGATTATACTACAGGAATAGTAGATAAAGATCAAAATTTAAGTATTGTTGGAGTTACTCTAGGCTTAGGAAGAAGACTTCAATGGCCAGATGATTATTTTCAACTTTCTCACTCTATAAGTTATCAGAATTTTAGTTTAAATAACTATGGGTTTAGAGTTGGTACAGATATTTTAAGTAATGCCAATTTAAACAACTTATCTTATGAAGTTAAGTTG
>JBLHOD010000113.1:0-4915 GCA_047622545.1 Polaribacter sp.
TAATACGTCATTTTAAAATCAGTTTCAGGATCATCTTCTAATAAAATTAATCCGTCAGCTCCAATTCCAAAATGTCTATCACACAATTTATGAATCAAAGAAATGTTATTTTTAGGAAATGAATTATTTCTATTATCAATCATGATAAAATCATTTCCGGCTCCTTCGTATTTGTAAAAAGTGATATTCATATATAGCAAAGATAGTAATTAATCTGTTGAATATAGTTTGTTAAAACTCGGTTAAAAAGCGTTAAAATGCAGTTAAAACAAATTTTGTAAAATGTTAAAATTGTATATTTGAACTGTTCAAAAAAACATAAGAAAATGAAAAAAACAGCAAGCTTACTAAGTATTGCGATTTTAGGAGGAATCTTAACTCTTGGCGGTTATAAATTGTTTTTAGAAAATCCACAAATTGTAATTGAGCGAACGATTGCCCCTTCTGCACAAATTGTGAAAACTAGTTTTACAAACACAAATTTACCCGCAACAAGTTCGCCAACTAATTTTACTGAGGCTGCAGAAAAAACAATTCATTCTGTTGTACACGTAAAAAACACGGCAATTAAAACGCAATCTGATCCTTGGGCAGAATTGTTTTATGGTAGAGGAAGCGGAACAAGAAAATACGAACAAGTTGGAACAGGTAGTGGAGTTATTATTTCTGAAGATGGATTTATTGTTACAAACAATCATGTTATTGATGGGGCTTCAGATCTAGAGGTAACATTGAATAATCAAAAAAAATACAAAGCAAGATTGATTGGAGCAGATTCTGAAAATGATATTGCCTTGTTAAAAATTGATGCAGATATTAAGTTGCCTTATATTACTTTTTCAAATTCTGATGCGTTAAAAATTGGCGAATGGGTGCTGGCAGTTGGAAATCCATATAACTTAACTTCTACTGTTACAGCAGGAATTGTAAGCGCAAAAGGAAGAGATTTAAAAGGAAACACAAATGTAGATTCTTTTATCCAAACTGATGCGGCAGTAAATCCAGGCAATAGTGGTGGAGCATTGGTAAATACACGTGGAGAATTAGTTGGAATTAACACTGCAATCTCTTCTAAAACGGGTTCTTTTGTTGGGTATTCTTTTGCGGTTCCATCAAACATTGCTAAAAAAGTAATAGAAGATTTAATGGAGTTTGGTAGCGTGCAACAATCTGTATTGGGAATTAATGTGGATGCAAATTATTCTGAAGAAGGTGTGAGAATTGGTGGATTACCAGATAATAGTGGGGCAAGAAATGGTGGATTAAAAGTGGGTGATATCATTAAAAAAGTGAACAATGTTAAAATTTCTAAGTTTTCTGATTTAGCAGGTCAGTTAAAAGCAAAACGGCCAGGAGATTTTGTAGATGTTGCCATAGATAGAAATGGTTCTCTTTTAAATAAAAAAGTTAAACTATCTAAAAAAGATGTCTTTATATCAACTAATTATAATTTAGGCCTTAAAGATTTAACAAAAACTGAAATGAAAAAGTTAGGAATTTCTTATGGCGTGAAAATCGTTCAAGATTATTCTCAAAGAACAGATGGTTCTAGTATTAAAGGATTTGTAATTACCAAAATAAACACTAAAAAAGTAACAAGTGCGGCACAAGTTGCTACGTTTTTAGATTCTCAAAAAAGATATTCAGTTACCATAGAAATGATGGATTTAAACGGAGAAACTGTGAAGTATTATCTGAGGTAAATTCTTTTTAAATAAATTTTTATAATCCCGCTTTTAAACTTTAAAAGCGGGATTATTATTTATAAAAAGATAGCAATCAAATCGATAGAAATAAGTATTTTTGTCTCAAATTTGAAAAAATCAACAGATATAACAGAACTATGTCAACAACAACAAATTACGAAGAACAAGTATCTTCACAAGTTAAAACTCGTAGAGCTACCGTAGAATTTATCAATATTGTAAATGATTTATGGTACGATAAATCTATAGAATTGGTTTTGTTTAGAAATCAATTAGTAGATAAACACACAAGTGAAGTCTTAAATTTAATAAGCTATGCAAAAGAATTTGTAGCAAAACCAATTACAATTTTTGATGCTTTAGATATAGCAAGAGCAATTCAAGAATTAGAGTTGCCATCATCTAAATTAGATATTGGAAAATTAGCATACGAATGTCAATTAAACGAAAGAGATTGTAAAGATAAATTAGCTTTTGTAAAAAAACAATTACAAGGCGCTACTGCATCAGAAAGTATAAAGCCAAAAGATGTTGTTTTATACGGTTTTGGTAGAATTGGTCGTTTATTAGCTCGTGAGTTAATGAACAAAATGGGAAAAGGTTCTCAACTTAGATTAAGAGCTGTTGTAACTCGTGGTAAAATAAATCAAACTGTTTTAGAAAAAAGAGCATCGTTGCTAAGTGTAGATTCTGTACATGGAGATTTTTCAGGAACAGTTGAAGTTGATCTAGAAAACAGCGCATTAATTATTAATGGTACGACTGTATATATGATTTCTGCAAATCAGCCAGAAGATATTGATTATACAACTTACGGAATTAAAGATGCTTTAATTATTGATAATACCGGTGCTTTTAGAGATAAAGAAGCATTAAGCAGACATTTGGTAAAAGGAGCAAGTAAAGTGTTATTAACTGCGCCAGGAAAAGGAGTTCCAAATATTGTTCACGGTGTTAATCACTTAGAACACAATCCAGATGATGTAGATATTTTTTCTGCAGCTTCTTGTACAACTAATGCAATTACACCAGTTTTAAAAGTACTGGAAGATAGTTTCGGAATTAATAAAGGACATTTAGAAACAATTCATGCATATACAAACGATCAAAATTTGGTTGATAATATGCATAGTAAATATCGTAGAGGTAGAGCAGCAGCTTTAAATATGGTTATTACAGAAACTGGAGCTGGAGCTGCAGTTGCAAAAGCATTGCCAGCATTAGCAGGTAAATTAACTTCTAATGCGATACGTGTTCCTGTTCCAAACGGATCATTAGCTATTTTAAGTTTGCAATTGTACTCTGATGTAACTGTAGAATCTGTAAATGCAATTATGAAAAAATATGCTTTAGAAGGAGATTTAGTAGAGCAAATTAAATATTCTGTTGATAATGAATTAGTATCTTCAGATATTGTTGGATGTTCTGCTCCTTCAATTTTTGATAGTAAAGCAACAATTACAGACGGAAATAGCATTGTAATTTATGTTTGGTATGATAACGAATACGGATATTCTCATCAGGTTATTCGTTTAGCAAAACACATTGCAAAAGTGAGACGTTTTACTTATTATTAGTAGGTAATTGATGTAAACATAAAAGCCGAAACAATTTTGTTTCGGCTTTTATGTTTCTTAACTAGTTTTATGTTTTAAGAAAAATTACTCTTCATCAAAAAAGTCAATTTTAGCTTCAAATTCTTCATTTAAAAAATCCTCTTTACCTATCCAGTAATCAGAAGTAATCATTCTATAATTTGCGTCGTTTTTTTGTAGTTCCCAAATAACATCATTTGCCTGCTCAAATGCTTCCGTAGCATTTAACTGATTTCCAAACAAACGAATAATTACACTATGGTTATCTAAATTTTTAGCAAAACATTTCAATACAATTTCTTTTGTAATTTTTGTTTCCGCATTGGCTAAGGGCAAAATCTCAAAATCTACGAAGGTGGCTTCCGTATTAAAAAACTTACCATTATAAGCTTTGTATAATAATTGATTTACAGAAAATAAATCTTTGTGTAAATCTATTTCAGGATATTCTTCAGAAATTTTATCCAACAACATTTCGTGTGATAATTGTTCAATTTGTCCTTCATTTAAATGTTCAGAAAGTTTATAGTCTAAAACAATTGCTGCTGCTTCATTTGGCTCGTAATCTGCAATTGCCATGAACAAAAGTTCTTGTAATTCAAGGATATCAGTGCTTTCTGCATCAGCAAAATCAAATCTTTCTAAAAGTTCCTTAAAGTCAGTAATATTCCAAGCATCAGGAAGTGTGTTAACTGTAGAAATTTTATGTATTTTTATAGCGTATTTCATTTTATTAAATCATTTTTGATTGTAAATAAAATATACATTTTTTTAAACTCTAAAGCAAGTTTTTTTATATATAAAATATGACTGTTAAAGAAAGAATACAACTACTCCGTGAAGAATTAAATTTGTACACATATAACTATTATGTTTTAGATAATGCAACCATTTCTGATTTTGATTTTGATGTAAAATTGAAAGAATTAGAGAAATTAGAAACAGCGTATCCTGAGTTTTTTGACGCCAATTCTCCAACACAAAGAGTAGGAGGAGAAATTACCAAAAATTTTGAAACAGTTACACATAAAAACAGAATGTATTCGCTTGATAATTCGTATTCTAAAGACGATTTATTGGATTGGGAAAAACGAGTTCATAAAGTATTAGGATCTGAAGATGTTGAATTTACTTGCGAGTTAAAATATGATGGAGCTTCCATTAATTTAACTTATGAAAACGGAAAATTTATAAAAGCGGTAACTCGTGGCGATGGTTTTCAAGGTGATGATGTTACGACCAACATTAAAACAATTCGCTCAATTCCTTTAAGTTTAAAATCGGAATTTCTCCTTGATTTTGAGATACGTGGAGAAATTGTATTGCCATTAGATGGTTTTTATAAAATGAATAAAGAACGTGTTGCAAACGGAGAAGAAGAATACAAAAATCCAAGAAATACAGCAAGCGGAAGTTTAAAATTACAAGACAGTACAGAAGTTGCAAAAAGACCTTTAGATTGTTTGTTATATCAAGTTGTTACTTCAGAAAGAAAATACAATACACATTTTGAGAGTTTAGAAAATGCGAGAAAAGCGGGCTTTAAAGCTCCAAATACAATTGCATTTGCAAAAACGATTGATGAAGTTTTCGACTTTGTAAATCACTGGGATT
>JBLHOD010000114.1:0-4908 GCA_047622545.1 Polaribacter sp.
TGCATTGTTATTTTTGTTTTCAAAATCTAAGCTATATTCTGCTCTAACAAACTGTGTATTTAATTTTTGATTTAATACATATGCCAATTTATATTCTTCTAAAGTAGAATGAATTCCTATTAAAGTATAATTGTTGTCAGAAAAATCATTTAATTCTAGCGAATGTACTTGCATCTAAATAATTTTAAATTACACTTATTGCTAAATTACATATAGTTTCTCAAAAAATAATGAAATCGATGTAGTAAAAAAGTTAAGAATTTGTTATTTCGTCTTGCAGAGCAAAATAAACTCTTTTTGAGGCTTGTTCTTCTGCTTTTTTCTTAGAAGTTGCTCTACCTTTTGCAACCAAAGAGCCATCTATGCTAATTTTTACACTAAAATGCTTTATGTTTTCGTTTCCAGAATCTTCATAAATATCGAAGTTGTATTGTTTTTTTTGTTTCTGACACCATTCAATGATCAATCCTTTATAGCTAGTAATTTTACCTTCAAGTATTGGAATATCTACATATGGAATAATAACGTTCTCGTAAATAAATTTTTTGCAATAATTATAACCTCTATCTAAATAAATCGCTCCAATTAATGCTTCAAAAATATTGCCATAAATATTATCGCCAACATTTTCTTTGTCAAAACTACTTTTTACATATTTAATTAAATCTAAATCTTTTCCTAATTCATTTAAATGCTCTCTACTGACAATTTTAGAACGCATTTGAGTTAAATAACCTTCATTTCCTTTAGGTACCTTTTTATATAAAAAAGAAGCAATTATAGAGCCTAACATCGCATCTCCTAAGAATTCTAAACGTTCATAGTTAAGAGGATTGCCGTAATCGTCTTTTAATTTTAAAGATCTGTGTGTAAATGCCTTTTTATAAAAGCTTAGCTTTTTTGGCGAAAAATTAAGGAGTGATTTTAGTTCGTAATAAAAACCCGCATCTTCTTTTTTTTGGGGATTTACAATTTTACGAATAAAATTCATGAAGAATTAATCAATTTTTTTTAGCGCGACACAAGCATTGTGCCCTCCAAAACCAAATGTATTGCTCATTGCAATTTTAACATCTCGTTTTTGTGCTTTATTAAACGTAAAGTTTAGTTTATTATCAATTTGGTCATCATCTGTAAAATGATTAATTGTAGGAGGAACTATACCTTTATTTATTGCTAAAACAGAAGCTATTGCTTCAATTGCGCCAGCAGCTCCTAATAAGTGACCTGTCATTGATTTTGTAGAATTAATATTGATATTATAAGCATGCTCCCCAAAAACCTCTAAAATCGCTTTAGATTCAGCAATATCTCCTAACGGAGTAGAAGTTCCGTGCATATTAATAGCATCTACATCTTCTGGATTAATTCCAGCATCTCTTAAACAATTTAACATTACATTTTTTGCTCCCAATCCTTCTGGATGTGGTGCTGTAATATGATAAGCATCAGAAGACATTCCGCCTCCAATTACCTCAGCATATATTTTTGCTCCACGAGCTTTTGCATGTTCGTATTCTTCAAGTATTAGAGCTCCAGCTCCTTCTCCTAAAACAAATCCTTCTCTATCTTTATCAAACGGCCTAGATGCAGTTTCTGGACTATCATTTCTTGTAGATAGTGCGTGCATTGCATTAAATCCTCCCATTCCAGCAATGGTAACAGCGGCTTCAGAACCACCAGTAACTATGGCATCAGCTTGTCCTAATCGGATGTAGTTTAAAGAATCTATAATGGCGTTTGAAGATGATGCGCAGGCAGAAACCGTTGCAAAATTTGGTCCTCTAAAACCATGTTTAATAGAAATTTGCCCCGGAGCAATATCAGAAATCATTTTTGGAATAAAGAATGGGTTGAATCTTGGTGTACCATCTCCCGCAGCAAAGTTTAATACTTCGTTTTGAAAAGTTTCTAATCCTCCAATTCCAGAACCCCAAATTACACCAATCCTATCAGGATCATGATCTTCTGAGTTTAAACCAGAATCCGCAATTGCTTCATCTGATGCAACCATTGCATATTGAGAAAAACGATCCATTTTACGGGCTTCTTTTCTATCAATAAAATCGGTTGCTTTAAAATTTTTCAATTCACATGCAAAACGAGTTTTGAACTTAGTGGCATCAAAATACGTTATAGGTGCTGCTCCGCTAACTCCGTTAACTAAACCGCTCCAATATTCTTGTATATTATTACCAATTGGTGTTAACGCACCAAGTCCAGTTACAACAACTCGTTTAATTTGCATATAAAAATTACTTTTTAGCTTCTTCTATGTAGCTTACTGCTTGACCAACGGTACCAATATTTTCTGCTTGGTCGTCTGGTATTTGGATATCAAATTCTTTTTCGAATTCCATAATTAATTCCACAGTATCTAAAGAATCTGCTCCTAAATCGTTTGTAAAGCTAGCTTCGTTAGTTACTTCGTTATCGTCTACTCCTAATTTGTCTACGATAATAGCTTTTACTCTTGATGCAATGTCTGACATAATTTTTTAAGTTTTAAAATTTTAATCGGGTACAAAAATACGAATCTTATTATTTAATTCTACTTTTTCCACTAAAATTGTTCAATCTAAATTAAAAAAAATATTTAAACTTTTAGCAAACAAAGTAATATTGTTAATAATTATTCCTTTTTTTGTAGTTAAACAAAACCATTTAAAATGAAAAGAATTGCCATTTTCGCTTCGGGTTCTGGTACAAACGCTGAAAATATTATTGAGTATTTTAATGCTAAAAAAACGGCAATTGTTACCAAAGTGTTTTGTAATAATCCGAATGCAAAAGTTTTTGAGCGATGTAAACGATTGCAAATTGAGGCCATTTTGTTTTCTAAAGACGACTTTTTTAACGCTGATGTTGTTTTAAATCAAGTTAAAGAGGCTGCGGATTACATTGTACTGGCTGGTTTTTTATTAAAAATTCCATCTAATATCTTAAAACAGTATCCAAATAAAATAATTAATATTCATCCAGCATTATTGCCAAAATATGGAGGAAAAGGAATGTACGGAATGCGTGTGCATGAAGCTGTCAAAGAAAATAAGGAATCTGAAACTGGAATTACCATTCACTATGTAAATGAAAATTATGATGAAGGAGCCATTATTTTTCAAGAAAAAACTCAATTAACGCCTTCTGATTCTCCTGAAGATATTGCGGCTAAAATTCATGCTTTAGAATATAAATATTTTCCGAAAGTAATAGAATCGATTATTTTACAATAAATGGCTAAAAAAAAGCAAAAATATTATGTAGTTTGGACTGGTAGAAAAAAAGGTGTTTTTTCTTCTTGGAACGATTGTAAAAAACAAATTGATGGTTTTGAAGGCGCACAATACAAAGCTTTTGCTGATAAAACAGAAGCACAATTAGCGTACAATAAAAATTACAATGCTTACAAAGGTAAAAACACGAAAAAGCCAACATTATCAGAATCCGAAAAGAAAAAGTTTGGAAAACCTATATTAGAAAGTATTTCTGTAGATGCTGCTTGTAGTGGAAATCCTGGAAAAATGGAATATCGTGGTGTATTAACACACAACAAACAGCAAATATTTATAAAAGGACCGTTTGAAAAAGGCACCAATAATATTGGTGAATTTTTAGCCCTTGTTCATGGATTGGCGTTGTTAAAAGGCAAGAATAAAGAAGATATTCCTATTTATTCAGATTCTAAAATAGCTATGAGCTGGGTTGTTAAAAAACAATGCAGAACCAATATGGTTTTTGACCCCTCAAATAAAGAGTTGTTAGAATTGATAAAACGTGCCGAAAAATGGCTGAAAGAAAACGCTGTTAAAAACCCAATTCTAAAATGGGAAACCAAAGCTTGGGGAGAAATCCCTGCAGATTTCGGAAGAAAGTAAATTAGCTCAACATCATCACTGCTTTTTGTAATGCAGCAATAAAAATATCTATTTCCTCTTTTGTGTTGTAAAAAGAAAATGAAGCTCTAACCGTTCCGGGAATATTATAAAAATTCATGATTGGCTGCGCACAATGATGTCCAGTTCTTACTGCAACTCCTAATTTATCTAGAATTACACCAATGTCGTATGAGTGAATTCCTTCAACGTTAAAAGAAATAACAGCTGTCTTTTTTGATGTTCCGTAAATTTCTACTCCATCAATTTCTTGTAATTTTTTGGTTCCATATTGTAATAATTCTTCTTCGTAAGCAGCAATTTTATCAAAACCAATCGCGTTCATATAATCTAACGCAACTCCAAAAGCAATTCCTCCACAAATATTTGGAGTTCCAGCTTCAAATTTATGTGGTAAACCTGCGTAGGTAGTTTTTTCAAAAGTTACGGTTTCAATCATTTCTCCTCCACCTTGATATGGCGGTAATTTTTGCAACCATTCTTCTTTTCCATATAAAACTCCAACTCCTGTTGGACCACAAATTTTATGGGCAGAAGCAACATAAAAATCGACATCTAATTCTTGAAAATTTGGTTTTATATGTGGCGTTGCTTGTGCGCCATCAATTAAAACAGCAGCTCCAACTTTATGTGCTTTTTTAATAATTTCTTTTATAGGATTGATCGTTCCCAACGCATTTGAAACATGATTACAAAAAACCATTTTTGTTTTTGGTGAAAGAATTTCATCAAAAGCATTCATATCTAAGGTTCCGTTTTGCAACATCGGAATCACTTTTAAAACAGCTCCAGTTTTTTCACACAACATTTGCCAAGGCACAATATTAGAATGATGTTCTAATGCCGAAACAATAATTTCATCCCCTTTTTCTAGCAATTCAGAAAACCCTGAAGCAACCATATTTATTCCATGAGTTGTGCCAGCAGTAAAAATGATTTCGTACGCTTTTTCAGCATTAAAATGTTGCTGAATTTTAATACGTGCTCCTTCGTATTTGTCTGTAGCTTCTTGACT
>JBLHOD010000115.1:0-4893 GCA_047622545.1 Polaribacter sp.
CTACTGTTCCTTCTGGTAATTTTCCAAATGCATCGTTTACTGGTGCAAAAACGGTGAAAGGTCCTTTGCTATTTAAAACATCTACTAATCCAGCAGCTTTTACAGCGGCGACAAGAGTTGTAAAGTTTTCATTTGAAGCTGCAACACTAACAATTGTTCCTGCTTTGTTTGTTGTTTTTACAGTTTCCTTTTTATTTTTTATAGGATCTGTATGGTTAGCAAAACTTGGAGCAGAAATAAATACTGCTAATAAAAATACGGGTACTAGTTTTTTGAAATTCATCTGATCTGTTTTTAAGTTCGAAACAAAGTTACAACTATTTTGTTTAACAAATAACTAAAATAATTAAACAAAGTATTAAAGTTCTCTTAAATTAATATATAATTGTATATTGCTTCTCTAATATAATTTATAAAATGAAAGCACGCGTTTCTCAATTATCGGTATTATTTTTTGTGTTCAGTTTATTTTTTACAACTGCAATTCAAGCACAAGATTCATCTAGCTCAGATAAAAAAGTTAAAGTTTCCGAAAAAATTTTAAAATCATATGTTGGTACATATAGTTTTGATCAAGGAATTGGAGCAGACATTACTTTAAAAGATGGTAAGTTGTATGGAGAACAAACAGGTTCTGGTCAACCAGCAATGGAATTAGTTGCGATAGATAAAAACAAATTTAAAATAGAAGCGATGGGAGCTGAAATTGTTTTCAGCACTAATGACAAAGGACAAGTTACAGGTTTAACTTTTTATCAGCAAGGACAAGAAATGTTTGCAACAAAAGACTAAAACAAATATTTCCACAAAATTCTAATACTTACAAAGGCAATCAATATAGCGGTTGCCTTTTTTAATTGAATTGGACTTAAGAATTTATTACTAAATCTGCTTCCAATCTGTCCACCAATAAAAACTGCAATTAGTAAAACAGTTGTTAGTTTCCAATCAATTGTAAATTCTGGATTTAAATATTGTCCGCCCAATCCAGCAATAGAATTCACCAAAATAAACAAACTTGCAGTTGCCGCAATTTTTTTTGGTGTATCCCAATTCGTTAAATGTAATAAAGGTGCTAAGAAAATTCCGCCACCAATTCCTACCATTCCAGAAATAAAACCGATAATTCCTCCGTAACCAGCATTTTTTGAAAGGTTTAGTTGTGTCGATTTTTCTTCGGATACAACAATTTTTTTTGAAACCCACATCGTAATTGCTGCAAATAATAAGGTGAAACCTAATAAGATAAAAAAGAACGTCTGACTGATTTTTAAATATCCGCCGATAAAAGCAAAAGGAATGCTAAATAGTACAAGCGGAATTACCTTTTTATAATTATACGTTTTTTGCTGTTGAAAATAAAAAACGTTTCCAACAACAACTATAATGTTGCAAAGTAATGCAGTTGCTCTAATTTGTGTAAAAGCCAAGCCAGTTAAAGCTAAAACAGCTAAATAACTAGAGCCACCACCAAAACCAACAGAAGAATACAATACCGCGATTATAAAAAATAAACTAATAATATACCAGTTTGTAATTATTAACGATAAAACTTCTTGAAAATTCATAAAGCAAATATAATTTTCTATTTTTAGAATGTCTAAGGAAATCAAAAACAAAAATGAGTAATTATCACATCAAGCATTTAGAAGAATATTATCAAGTATACAGAAAATCTATTCGAGAGCCAGAAAATTTTTGGGAAGAAATAGCTGAAGAACATTTTTTGTGGAGAAAAAAATGGGATAAAGTTCTAGACTGGGATTTTAAGAAACCAGAAGTTAAATGGTTTGAGGGTGCCAAATTAAACATTACAGAAAATTGTTTAGATAGGCATTTAGCTACACGTGGAGATAAAACAGCAATTTTATTTGAACCTAATAATCCGGATGAAGCAGCTGAGCATATAAGTTACAGACAATTATATGAGCGAGTAAATCAGTTTGCAAATGTGCTAAAAAGTAAAGGCGTAAAAAAAGGCGATCGAGTTTGTATTTACGTTCCAATGATTCCCGAATTGGCAATTGCTACATTGGCTTGTGCAAGAATCGGAGCAATACATTCGGTAGTTTTTGCAGGATTCTCATCCAAAGCATTATCAACTAGAATTAATGATTGCGATTGTAAAATGGTAATTACTTCTGATGGGTCTTATCGTGGAGCAAAAACAATTGATTTAAAAGGAATTGTAGATGAAGCATTAGAAAGTTGTCCTGGTGTAGAAAATGTATTAGTTGCAAAAAGAATCAATTCTGATATTCAAATGAAAGAAGGAAGAGATTTTTGGTTACAACCTTTATTAGATGCTGCATCACCAGAAGGCACTGCCGAAATTATGGATGCAGAAGACCCGTTATTTATTTTATACACTTCTGGTTCTACAGGAAAACCAAAAGGAATGGTACATACAACCGCAGGATATATGGTGTATACTGCGTATACGTTTAAAAATATTTTTCAATATAAAGAAAACGATGTGTATTGGTGTACTGCAGATATTGGCTGGATTACAGGGCATAGTTATATTGTTTATGGACCATTAGCAAACGGCGCAACTACAGTGCTATTTGAAGGGGTTCCAAGTTATCCAGATTTTGGACGTTTTTGGCAAATTATAGAAAAGCATAAAGTAAATCAGTTTTATACTGCACCAACTGCCATTAGAGCTTTGGCAAAACAAGGAACAGAAGTAGTAGATATTTATGATTTGTCTTCTTTAAAAGTATTAGGTTCTGTAGGTGAGCCAATTAATGAAGAAGCTTGGCATTGGTACAATGATAATATTGGAAAAAAGAAAAGTCCGATTGTAGATACTTGGTGGCAAACAGAAACAGGCGGAATTATGATAACTCCAATTCCGTATGTAACGCCGACAAAACCAACCTACGCAACATTGCCTTTTATCGGAATTCAACCTGCTTTAATGGATGAAAATGGAAATGAATTACAAGGAAATCAAGTAGATGGAAGATTGTGTATTAAATTTCCTTGGCCGTCAATAGCTAGAACTATTTGGGGAAATCATCAACGTTATAAAGAAACCTATTTTACTGCTTTCGATAATATGTATTTTACAGGTGATGGAGCCTTACGTGATGAAGTTGGATATTACAGAATTACCGGTAGAGTAGATGATGTAATTATTGTTTCTGGTCATAATTTAGGAACTGCGCCAATTGAAGATGCAATAAATGAACATCCTGCAGTTGCAGAAAGCGCAATTGTTGGTTTTCCTCATGATATAAAAGGAAGTGCTTTGTATGGTTATGTTATTTTAAAAGATATTGGAGAAACTAGAGATCATAATAATTTACGAAAAGAAATCAATCAAATTATTACAGAACATATTGGGCCGATTGCAAAATTAGATAAGATTCAGTTTACTGAAGGATTGCCAAAAACACGTTCTGGAAAAATTATGAGACGAATTTTACGTAAAATAGCACACAACGAAATGGATAATTTGGGTGATATTTCTACCTTATTAAATCCTGATGTGGTTAAAAGTATTATTGAGAGAAGATTGTAATTTTTAAAATAGAAAAGCTCAATCTTATAGTTGTTCTTTTTAAAGTTATAGGGGAATGTTTCCGTGTTTGCGTTTTGGGCTTTCTACTTCTTTACTTTCGAGCATAGAAAAGGCTTTTATTAACTTTCGTCTGGTATCTTTTGGTAAAATTACTTCATCTATAAAACCACGTTGGGCAGCACTATAAGGATTTGTAAAAAGCGCAGCATATTCTGTTTCTTTTTCTTTCCATTTAGCTTCTGGGTTTTTTGCAGATGTAATTTCACGCTTAAAAATAATTTCTGCAGCTCCTTTTGCTCCCATAACTGCTATTTCTGCACTTGGCCATGCAAAATTCATATCTGCTCCAATATGTTTCGAGTTCATAACATCATATGCGCCACCATATGCTTTACGTGTAATTACGGTAATTCTAGGAACAGTAGCTTCACTAAATGCATATAATAACTTTGCTCCATGCACAATAATTCCACTCCATTCTTGATCTGTTCCTGGTAAAAATCCAGGTACATCTTCTAATACTAAAAGCGGAATATTAAAAGCATCACAAAAACGCACAAAACGAGCTGCTTTTTTTGAGCTATTTACATCTAAAACACCAGCTAAGAACATGGGCTGATTGGCAACAATACCAATACTTCTTCCTCCCAATCGTGCAAAACCAACAATAATGTTTTCGGCATACTCTTTATGAATTTCGTAAAATGAATCTTCATCAATGATTCCTGATATAACAGCATGCATATCATAAGGTTTATTAGCATTATCCGGAAGGATGTTCGAAAGATTTTCTCTAACTTCATCATCTAGTTTAAAAGGGAGTAGCTTAGGAGTTTCTCTATTGTTTTGGGGTAAATAGCTTAAAAGATTCTTTATATCTTCTAAGCATTTTATATCATTTGAGGCTGTTTTATGTGCCACTCCAGATTTAGTAGTATGTGTACTAGCGCCACCTAATTCTTCACTTGTTACTTCTTCATTAGTTACTGTTTTTACCACATTTGGACCGGTAACAAACATATAACTTGAGTTTTCTACCATAATAGTGAAATCAGTCATTGCAGGCGAATATACAGCCCCACCAGCACAAGGGCCCATGATTGCAGATAGCTGAGGAATTACTCCAGATGATTGCACGTTTTTGTAAAAAATATCGGCATAACCGCCAAGAGAACGCACACCTTCTTGAATCCTAGCACCACCAGAATCGTTTAAACCAATTATTGGAGCTCCAACTTTCAGCGCTAAATCCATCACTTTACAGATTTTTTCTGCATGTGTTTCTGATAAAGAACCTCCAAAAACTGTGAAATCTTGTGCAAAAATATAGGTTAATCTACCATTAACAGTTCCGTAACCAGTTA
>JBLHOD010000116.1:0-4885 GCA_047622545.1 Polaribacter sp.
TATCGACAGAGAAGTTGCTGCTAAATTATTAGAAAAATACAAGAACGTTAGAAACGCAATTTTAAACTACAAGAATGAGCATTAATACAGATTTAATAAACAAAGGAATTAAACAATTATTAGTGTTAATTGTGCTTTTATTTGTTTCTCCAATTACATTAAACATCGCTTTTAAAGCCTTAAATAAAATGGAAGGTTCTATGTGGTTAGCATACTTAATTTTAGCCATTGGAATACTATTATCAATTACCACAATTGTATTGGGTTTTAAAACAGTTAAAACCTTTTTAGATGGATTATTTAACAAGCAATAATTGAGTTCAAAACGAAACATATACAGGTTTTTTAATTGGGAATTTTGGCCAACTTCCATGTTCTATATCCCAAATATTCCTTTTGCTTTTTACCATGCGATAAAAGCAAAAAATTTGGTTTTTTATACAGCCGTAAATCCAACGATAGAAAATTCTGGAATTGGCACTGAATCTAAGTATAAAACCATGCAATTAATTCCGAAGGAATATTTACCAATAACGATTTTTCATAAAGCAAATTCTAGCATTAATAAGACTTTAAACACCGTTAATAAACTAAATATCCCCTATCCTTTAATTGCAAAACCAGATATTGGTTTTAGAGGTTTATTGGTGAAAAAAATCATGTCAGAAAATGATTTGAAAAGTTATCTTGAAAAATATCCAATCGATATTTTAGTTCAAGAATTTTTGACCGAAAAAGAAGAGTGTGGAATTTTTTATCTTCGATTTCCAGACAATCAATCAGGGAAAATTACTTCTATTACACTCAAACATTTTTTACATATTGTTGGTGATGGTAAACACACCATTAACGAACTAATTATATTGAACAAGCGAGCAAAAAATTATATTGAAATTATTAAAAGTAACGCTACAATACCTTTAGATACCATAATTAAGAAAGGTGAAAAAACTCAGATTTCTTATATTGGAAACCACTCAAAAGGAACTCAATTTATAAATGGAAATCATTTAATTTCCAAAAAACTAGAAGAAACCATCAATAGTTTAAACAAACAAATTGATGGCTGGTTTTACGGAAGAGTAGATATCAAATACAACACTTTTGAAGATTTAGAAAATGGAAAGTTTAAGATTTTAGAACTTAACGGAATTTTAGCAGAACCAACTCATATTTATGATGCTAGCAAAACGAATTATCTGCAAGCTTTAAAAGAAATGCGTGTACATTGGAAACAATTGTATAAAATTGCTAGGATAAATCACGATCAAAATAATGTGCCCTACCGCTCTACAATTGGTTTATTAAAAGATGTAAAAAAATTAAATAAATACACTAAAAATATTACAAAACTAAAAAACAAGATATAAATAAAACCAGAAATTAAATGATTCTGAAATTAATTTTACTCCAAAAGCAACTATAAACGGACACTCAGCTTATACAGAATTTTACAATCCAAAATTTGAAGCTAAAATCATTAAAAAAACTTATGAAGAGTTTAAAACTACTTTGTACTGGAACCCAATGATAAGAACAGATAAAGATGGAAAAGCAACTTTATACTTTAACAAACCTAAAGATATAAAAAATATTCAAATTGTAATTGAAGGATTATCAAAATATGGAAATCCTGGAGTATTAATTAAAACTTTAGAAGAAGAAGAATAGACCTACAAATTTCGCAGTAATTTAACTTTCATATGTATCCTTTTTATTTTTTGGCACGTTCTTTGGAAAACACTGTTCAGCGTGGAAGCTGAAAACCGAAAAGAGTAGGCAGGATTTAAAACCTAGAAATTATGAAAAGAGGATTACTATTATTGTTAGGATTATTGTCTTTTGTACCAGTAAATGCAAACGACTTTAATACATCAGCTAAAAAAAATACGACTAATCAATACAATGAAGCTGTAACTTTTATTGAAAGAGGAATTCAATTTCATGTGTTTTTAAATGGCGATTTTGAATTTAATATTTTAACTAGAAATTCAAGATACTACAACTATAACGGCAAAACTTACAACAACAATTCGTTAAGAGTCGATAGAGATTATAGAGGAAGAATAAAACGCATCGGAAGAAACTATATCCGTTATGATTATAGAGGAAATGTTACTAGAATCGGCAATATAAAACTGTATTACAACAGAGGTTTATTAAGACGTGTTGGTGATTTAAAAATCTCTTACAATAGTTGGGGTGAACCCTATTTTTATGGAGACGTAAACCAATACTCTAATTACGATACTGATTTTCACTTCTCAATTAACATTGGTGCAGTTTTTAATTATAATGATCGCTTTTTCTACAATAGAAGTTTTAAAAACAACTATAAAAAGTATAGAGAAGATAAAAACTACTATTATTATAAAGCAAATTCAAATGCTAAAGTTGATAAGAGAAATAAAATAGTTAAAAGAAGAAAATCTAGTGTCACTAATAGAAAAAGCACAATTAGCACAAAAAGAAAAGTAGTGCCAAAAGTTAAGAGAAGAGTAAAAAATGAAACTACGAAAAGAAAAGGGAATAAAGTGTATGAAAAAAGAAGGAGTTAAACACTGCTAAATAGAAATCCCGCTTAAAAGCGGGATTTTTTATGTGTTATCTAATCAGCTTTTTATACTTAAGTCGTTTTGGAATCAAATCTCCTCCTAAACGTTTCTTTTTATTCTCTTCATAATCGGTAAAAGAACCTTCAAAGAAATACACTTGGCTATCACCTTCAAAAGCTAGAATATGTGTACAAACTCTATCTAAAAACCATCTATCGTGACTAATTACAACAGCACAACCAGCAAAGTTTTCTAAACCTTCTTCTAAAGCTCGTAACGTATTTACATCTAAATCATTTGTTGGCTCATCTAATAATAAAACGTTTCCTTCTTCCTTCAACGTCATTGCTAAATGCAATCTATTTCGTTCTCCTCCAGAAAGTGCAGATACTTTTTTGTTTTGTTCGCTTCCAGCAAAATTAAAACGACTTAAATAGGCTCTAGAATTTACTTGCTTTCCTCCCATCATCACCAGTTCTTGTCCGTCAGAAAAGTTTTCCCAAATAGATTTATCTGAATCAATATTAGAATGCGCTTGATCTACATAAGCAATCTTTGCAGTATCACCAACGTTAAAACTTCCTTTATCTGGTTGTTCTTCGCCCATTATCATTTTAAAAATGGTTGTTTTCCCTGCTCCATTCGGGCCGATAATCCCGACAATTCCGGCTTGCGGAAGATTAAATTCTAAGTTCTCATATAATAATTTGTCGCCAAAAGCTTTTGAAACTCCAGTTGCTTCAATCACGTTTGTTCCTAATCGTGGTCCATTTGGAATGTAGATTTCTAGTTTTTCGTCAACTTGTTTTTGATCTTGACTCATTAATTTATCGTAATTCTTCAAACGTGCTTTTTGTTTTGTTTGACGACCTTTTGCTCCTTGACGAACCCATTCTAGCTCTCGTTCTAATGTTTTTTGACGTTTAGAAGCGGTTTTACTTTCTTGAGCCATACGCTTAGATTTTTGATCTAACCATGAAGAGTAATTCCCTTTCCAAGGAATACCTTCTCCTCTATCCAATTCCAAAATCCATCCAGCGATATTATCAAGAAAATATCTATCGTGTGTTACAGCAATTACAGTTCCTTTATATTGTGCTAAATGATGCTCTAACCAATGTACAGATTCTGCATCTAAATGGTTTGTAGGCTCATCTAACAATAAGATTTCTGGTTCTTGCAACAACAATCTACACAACGCAACCCTACGTCTTTCCCCTCCAGATAACACAGAAATTAATTTATCTGGTTCTGGCGTACGCAAAGCATCCATAGCAATTTCTAGCTTTGTATCTAATTCCCAAGCATTTGAAGCATCAATTTTATCTTGCAACTCCGCTTGTTGATTCATCAACTTTTCCATTTTATCTGCATCAGAATACACTTCTTCTAAACCAAACATCTCGTTAATTTTATTGTACTCGTCTAAAATTGCAACAGTTTCTGCAACTCCTTCTTTTACAATTTCTATAACTGTTTTGGTTTCGTCTAACTCCGGTTCTTGCTCTAGGTAACCGACATTATAACCTGGAGAAAAAACAACATCACCTTGATAATTTTTTTCTTTTCCAGCTATAATTTTTAGTAAGGTTGATTTCCCTGAACCATTTAAACCTAGAATTCCTATTTTGGCTCCGTAGAAGAAACTTAAATAAATATCCTTTAAAACTTGTTTGTTTGTGCTTTGATAGGTCTTAGAAACCTTGTTCATCGAAAAGATGACTTTCTTATCGTCTGACATTCTATATATTTTTTAAAATTTATTATTGAATATTGTAACTGAAACTATGAATTCCAATTGAGAACTGCAAACTGCTACTGAAAACTTATTTTACACTCTTCCTTTTAACGCATTAAATACCCAGGCAATGGCAAAGAAACCAACACCAACTGCAGCGAATCCCCAACCTGAAACATCTCTATATCTAAAAGCTCCTAGAGCAATTAACCCTAATCCTACAAAAATCATTATAGCTGTAGCCCATGCTAAAACGGTATTTTTATTCATTGACATGATCGTTCTATTTTTAATAGTTGAAAAACAAATATCGTAATTATTTGTGGATAAAGACGGTAAGATCTTTGTTGTTTATTTTAAAGTTTAACAACAAAAACTGTTAATATTAGACTATTTAACAATGAAATATCTTCTTATTGATATAGGAACGCCTTTTTCTGTAAAACCTTCTATACTAATTTCAAATTTCCCACTATTGTCTGATGTAAAGAAATTAATATTTAATTTTTTTTCATCAATTTGAATTTTTGGCATCCATAATAATTGATTTCTAAAATCTGGAATTCTTGTATTGTTATTATTAAAATAATTT
>JBLHOD010000117.1:0-4874 GCA_047622545.1 Polaribacter sp.
GGTACAACTTCCATAATTTCTTTAAGAATGAAGAAACTCCGGAAATACCAGAAGTTTTCCAGGGTTTTGCTTGTTCTAACGGACCTAAAAACATCTCGAACAATCGTAAACTATCTGCGCCGTATTCTTCGCAAATAGCATCAGGATTTACAACATTGTATTTCGATTTTGACATTTTCTCAACCTCTCTGCCAACTTTGTAAACACCATCTTCTAAAATGAATTCAGCATCTTTAAAATCTGCTCTCCAATTTTTAAATGCTTCAATATCTAATTCATCTGATGAATTTACAAAAGAAACATCTACGTGAATATTATTTTTTACTAATTTAATCAAATAGTTGTTTTCATCAATTTCTTCTAAAAAGGCTATAAACTTTTGTTTATTAACTTTTGAAGAGTTCGTTTTCAGTAATGAAATTAACTCATCTTGATTAAGCTCTTTGCCCTCAGAAATTACAATTGGTGTTTCAATTCTCCAAATTCCGCCTTCTTCTTCATCTTTACTCTCATACACAAAACTATTAACTGTCTGAACAAAAGCACTCGTTCCCAAAATCATTCCTTGGTTGATCAGTTTTTTTGCAAACTCATCCACAGGAACAATTCCTTTATCAAACAAGAATTTTTGCCAAAAACGAGCGTATAATAGATGTCCGGTTGCATGTTCAGAACCTCCAATATATAAATCTACTTCTTTCCAATAATCCATAGATTCTTTAGATGCAAATTCCTCAGAATTTGTAGCATCCATATAACGGTTAAAATACCAAGAACTACCTGCCCAACCTGGCATGGTGTTTAATTCTAATGGATACACCGTTTTATTTTTTAGCTTTTCGTTGCTTACTACTTTCTTAGCACGAGAATCCCAAGCCCATTCAGTTGCGTTTCCTAAAGGTGGTTTTCCATCTTCGGTTGGCAAATACTTTTCTACTTCTGGCAATACAATTGGCAAGTATTCCTCGTCAATCATTTGCGGCATTCCGTCTTTATAATATACCGGAAAAGGTTCTCCCCAATACCGTTGTCTGCTAAATACAGCATCACGCAAACGGTAATTTATTTTCCCTTCTCCAAAACCTTGTTTTTCTAGTTCATAAATGGCTAATTTCATCGCTTTTTTGTACGATAATCCATTTAAGAAATCAGAATTTGCAATCTTCGTTTTGTCCTTATCTGCATGTGCAGCTTCGGAAATATCTACATTTTTAAAAATATTCGGAATCTCAATGTCAAAATGTTTTGCGAAATCATAATCACGTTGATCTCCACAAGGAACCGCCATAACAGCACCTGTTCCGTAGTTTGCCAACACATAATCTCCAATCCAAATCGGAATTTCTTTTCCCGTAAACGGATGTACTGCATACGCACCAGTAAAAGCACCAGAAATGGTTTTTACATCTGCCATTCTATCGCGTTCAGAACGTTTTGCTGTTGCTTTTATATAGGTTTCAATTGCTCCTTTTTGAGCATCGGTTGTAATTTTAGAAACGAGTTCATGTTCTGGAGCTAAGGTCATAAAAGACACTCCGAAAATGGTATCTGGACGAGTTGTAAAAACATCAATTTTATACTGATTTTCTACTTTTGAAACCGTTTTCTTTTCCGCTACTTTTTTAATTGCTTTTGGAAATTGAATTGCTGAATTGATTTCAGAAACAACTTTCAAAACATTTTCTGTTACTTCTTTATTCGTAAAACGAACAACATTAAAACCTTCTTTTGTAAAAAGCTTAGTTCTTGCCGCTTCATCTTCTTTACCAGAAAACTCAACAATGATATTTTTTGCCAAACATACATAATCAACCAAAAATGTACCAATGGTATATTTCTTTCTGAATTTTGCTGCTCCTTTTTTATTCTTTAATTCGTCCCAAAGAATCGTTTCTGCTTTTGATAAATTCAGACGCAATTCTTTTAAAGCTTCTAATTCCTTATATGATAATTTTACTTCTGAACTTTCTATAGTAGAATTCCCAGCAACTTTGAAAGAAACCATTGCTCCAACAGATTTTCCAATCCAATTGGTTTGAGAATCTTTTAATGAATGTGGCCAATCAATTTTTTCTAATCCATCTAACAAACGTTGTGCGTATGCAGAAATTCGCATTGACCATTGTGTCATTTTTTTACGAACTACTGGATGACCACCTCGTTCTGAAACTCCGTTTACAATTTCGTCATTTGCCAACACTGTTCCCAACTCCGGACACCAGTTTACTTCTGTATCTGACAAATAGGTTAATCGATATTGTAATAAAATTTCTTCTTGTTCTGCTTTGGTAAATGCTTTCCATTCATCCGCAGAAAAAGATTTTATTTCATCATCGCAAACTGCGTTTACTTTAGCGTTTCCAGACTTTTTAAAGACTGCGATTAATGTTTTTACATCTTCTGCTTTATCGCTGCCTTTATTGTACCAAGAGTTGAATAGTTGGATAAAAATCCACTGAGTCCATTTGTAGTATTCTGGATTTGAAGTTCTCACTTCACGAGACCAATCAAACGAAAAACCCATCCCATCAAGTTGTTTTCTATAACCTTCAATATGGTTTCCTTCTTTATCATAACCTCCATCAATATTTACTTTGGTAGTATCAGCAGGATGTTGCCCTGTCTGAATTGCATATTGTTCTGCTGGCAAACCAAAAGAATCATATCCCTGCGGATGCAACACATTAAATCCTTTATGACGTTTGTAACGCGCATAAATATCTGAAGCAATATATCCTAACGGATGTCCAACATGCAAACCTGCTCCAGATGGATACGGAAACATATCTAACACATAATATTTTGGTTTGTCAGAAGTATTACTGGCTTTAAAAGTTTGGTTTTTTTCCCAATATTGTTGCCACTTTTTTTCTATCTCGTTATGATTATACTGCATAGTACTTACTTCTTTTTAGAAGCGCCAAAGTTACAGCTTATTACCAAAACATTAAAGTAAATTTGGTGCGGGTTTTTTATAGTCTACTCAGCATAAAAATTCAATAAAAAAATCAGTTCTTTGCAATTCAAATTTTAATTACATTGAAAAATAATATTGTAAAAGCTCATATTGCTTTATTAGGCGCCAACATCATTTACGGAGCAAATTATTTAATCGCCAAAGGTATAATGCCCAACAAAATTGGTCCTTCTTCTTTTGTCTTTCTAAGAATTCTAGGAGCTGGATTATTGTTTTGGTTTATCAAATCTTTTATCAAGGAAAAGGTTGATAAAAAAGACTTTCCGAGGTTAATTTTATGTGGATTATTAGGTGTTGCAGCCAATCAATTGTTGTTTTTTCATGGACTGAACTTAACGTCTCCAATTGATGCTTCTATCATTATTACAGCGGTTCCTATTGTTGCCGTTGTATTTGGATCTATCCTTTTAAAAGAGAAAATTACTAGAAATAAATTACTCGGAATTACTGTTGGAGGAAGCGGTGCTGTGTTATTGATTGCCTATGGAAATCAATCTGACGGAACGAGTTCTTTTCTCGGGAATCTGTTTGTTTTTATCAATGCCTTCTCTTACGGTTTGTACTTAGTACTGGTAAAACCGTTGATGAAAAAATACAATTCAATTACTATTATTAGTTGGGTTTTCTTATTCGGATTTGTATTTATGTTTCCGTTTGGAATTTCAGATATTATAGCTACTGATTTTTCAGTATTTACAACACAAACCTATCTTGCTGTTACTTTTGTAATTATTGGAACTACATTCTTAGCCTACTTATTTAACATTTATGCTCTGAAGTTTGTTTCTCCAGCTGTAAGCGGGAGTTATATTTATTTGCAACCTGCAGTAAGCTTTATTATGGTAAGCATATATGCTTATGGATTAGGATATTCTGAATATGCTCAAGACATTAATCCTGTAAAGATTACAAGTTGTTTCTTGGTAATTATTGGCGTGTATTTAATTAGTAAAAAACCGAAATATAAAACATAAAAAAAACCGCAAACAATGTTTACGGTTTTTTAAATTTATGTGGTATTAACTTATTCTACTGGAACAGTAACAACTGTATTTCCCCATCCAATATGCATATCTCCAGTTTTAGAAAATGTAATTGCTAATGCTTCTACAAAATCAGAACCTTTAGATACTTTTCCTTTTACTCTTACTAAATCATTAGCTTCATTATAGCTTCCACTTCCCCAAGTATGTAGTACTTTATTTAAAATAATTGTCCACTCAGAATCACCAGGAATTGCAAACATAGTGTAGGTACCTGCTTTTACAGATTTACCACCGAACATAATATCTTTGTAAACTCTAATCTCTGTAGATTCATTTGCTCCAACTCTCCAAACTTTTCCTGCTGGTGTTAACGATGCTACTGATCTTCCTTTTAATTGAGGTCTGCTATATATAATTTTCACAATTGCTCCGTCAGCTTTTGTGCTGTACATTGCAATGTCTGCAGGGCTTTTATCTAAACCAGAAAATTTTTGTGCAGTTGTTTCATTTGTAAACAATACTGCGATTGCTAAAAAAGCAATTACGAATACATTTTTTTTCATCCTTTTATATTATTTAATTATTATAGTAACAACTGTATTTCCCCAACCCATATGCAAGTTCATATCGGTATCAAATACCATAGAAAAAGCTTCAATAGCATTTTCACCTTGAGAAACTTTTGCTTGTACTCTTACAACATCTTCATCTTGTTTGTAGAAATAAGCTCCCCAAACATTTTTAGCAGTACTTAAAACTACCGTCCATTCTTTTTCTCCAGGGATTGTAAATAAAGAATATCTACCTGCTTTTACAGCTTTTCCTCCAAAAGTAACATCTTTATAAAAAGTAATTTCTGTTGCTTCATTGGCTCCTGTTCTCCACATTTTTCCTGATGGAGCAAGTTTTGC
>JBLHOD010000118.1:0-4851 GCA_047622545.1 Polaribacter sp.
CTAATTGACCTATCGGAAATTCATTCTTTTCAAATAATTGCTTGTACATTTCTTCAGAAATAACACATACTTTTGCAGTTGATGAAATATCGTTTTTATTTAAAAAACGGCCATACATTAACTCTTTTTTCTGAATTTCATCTAGTATAGGATAATCTCCACTAACCTGAAAAGTACCTGTTTTAATGCCTTTTACAATTAAACTAGATGTTTGACTTCTTGGAGCAAGAAATTTGATTTCATTACTGTACTCACTTTTTAAAATTTCTACATCCTTTAAGGTTAAACTAAATCTACGATTTTTTTGAAATCCCTTAAAAGGAATTTCAGTAGCACGTGGAAAAACAAATACGCTATTGGTTGCGAAATTTCCAAAAATTTTATTAAAATTATTTTCTATTCCTCTTGCCGCACCTAACAATACAACCAACAAGAAAATACCCCATAATACACCAATAATTGTAATTGCTGTTCTAGTTTTATTTTTACGGATACTTCCGTAAATTTCTTGCCATGTATCTGAATCAAATAAAAACTTCATGTTAATCTGCTCTTAGTGCTACAATTGGTTTAATTTTCGCTGCTCTTTTCGCTGGAATATATCCAGCAATTAATCCTGATATAATTAAAACTGCAGTTGCTCCTATTACAATTCCTGGGCTTACACTTGGATCTTTTATAAAATAATCTTTTTCTAAACTATCACCAATCAACTTTAAAATATAAGTTCCTAATGACAATCCTAAATATCCTGCAATTGTTGTAATTAAGACAGATTCTTGCACTACCATTCCTACAATTGAAGATGGTTGTGCACCCAAAGCTTTACGAATACCAAATTCTTTGGTACGCTCTTTAATCACAAAAATCATAATGTTACTAATTCCTATTATTCCTGCAATTAAAGTTCCAGACCCAATAAAAATCACAATAAAATACAATGCAATTACAAAGATACCAACACCTTTATTGGCTTCAGCCATGTTTTGAACTCTAAGGGCACTTTGATCATCTGGATGAATATCTAATTTATTTCTTAAATCGCGTTCCATTTTATTTCCAAAAGCAATTGCCTCATCTAAACTCAAATCTGGATTATACCCAATAACTATCTGGTTAATATTATCATTATTACCATAAATCATTTGAGCTGTAGTAACAGGCATAAATGATTTTCTTTCTTCATTATCTCCACCTTCATCAGAAAAAACACCGATAACTTGATATGATATTCCACTTACATTTACACGTTTTCCAATTACTGGTTTTTCTCCAAATAAATCTTCTTTAACCAAACGACCAATAACAATAACCTTTGCTTTTTCTCTTAAGTCTCGTTGATTAATATATCTACCTTCCTCAATAATTGTTTTTTCTAAAAACTGATGATCTGGATGTACTGCTTGTAAACTATAATTATCTTGTTTGTTTTTATACGAAATATTTACATTTCTATTTACTCTAGCTGTTAAGTGCTGAATCTTAGAATCGTATTCTTCTTTTACAAAATTATAGTCTTCATTTTTTAATTGAATTCTTCTTCCTGTTTGTAATCCTTTATATGGTTTCGTTGTTTTCCTAACGTTCACAGATATAAAGTTTGCTGCATCATCAACAAAAGCGTCTTTAAAAGTGTTGCTTAAGCCATTTACAACTCCAAATAATAATGTAAAAAGTAAAATTGCAAAAGCTACCGTAAAACCAGACATTACAGAACGTAATTTATTTTTAATAATGCTTTGAAATATTTCTCTCCAACGATCTAAATCGAACATATTATACTGCTTTTGCTTTACCGGTTAATTCGTCACTAATAATAACACCATCTTTTAATCTAACAATTCTTTTGGTTTGTGCTGCAATTTCTTCTTCGTGTGTAATTACAAAAACAGTCATTCCTTCATCATTTATATCTCTTAGTAAATCCATAACATTATCTGAAGTTGTAGAATCTAAAGCTCCTGTTGGTTCATCAGCTAACACAACTTTTGGTTGTGTAACCAAAGCTCTTGCAATTGCAACACGCTGTTTTTGTCCACCAGAGAGTTCATTAGGCAAGTGATTTGCCCAATCTTTTAGTTCAACTTTATCTAAATATTCCATTGCAATTTTTAAACGTTCTTTTCTTGGAATGCCTTTATAGTATAATGGTAATGCAACGTTTTCTAAAGCTGTTTTGTATGAAATTAAATTAAATGATTGAAAAACAAATCCTAAAAATTTGTTACGTAATATCGCAGCTTTCTTTTCATTTAAATTTTTAATTAACTGACCATTTAAAAAATAATCACCTTCATCATGTTCATCTAAAAGACCAACAATGTTTAATAATGTAGATTTTCCTGAACCAGAAGATCCCATAATTGAAACAAATTCACCTTCTTTAATGTGTAAATCAATTCCTTTTAAAACATGCAGAGAATCTTTACCGATTGGATAAGATTTGTGTAGTTTTTTAATTTCTATCATCTTGATTAGTTAATTTTTTGGCGAAAGTAATTATTGTGCTTTTTTTAAGCTATTAATGTTATGTTAAAGCTTAATTTTAGCAAACATTTCTTTTTTCTTATTACTTCTGTGTATGTGACGTCTTAAAAGAAAAATTGTTACAAGAAATTCAGAAAAATTGCAGAAATTTGTAAAATATTTTTTTCTAACAAATAATCATTACTGATGAATACATTTGATAAACTACCTAAAAACAAGCAATTAGTTATTTTTGATGGAGTTTGTAATTTTTGTAATGCATCTGTTTTAAAAATTATAAAAAAGGATACACATAATATTTTCCTGTTTGCTTCTCTTCAATCTGAAATTGGGCAAGAAATTACCAATCATTTTAATATTGATATAAAAAAAATAGATTCGATTATATTAGTTGAGTCTAAAACCAACTATTATATTAAATCTACCGCAGCTTTAAAAATTGCAAAACATTTTAGAGGATTCTGGCAACTCTTTCAAGTATTATGGCTTTTACCAACCTCTTTTAGAGATTTTTTTTACAATTATATTGCAAAAAATCGTTACAAATGGTTTGGCAAAAAAGAAAGCTGTATGATACCAACACCCGAAATAAAATCTAAATTTATAGAATAATGAATATCATACAATGTGTAATTTTTGATATGGATGGAGTAATTATAGACTCTGAATTGCTGCATAAAAAAGCATATTACGAAACATTTATTTCTTTAGGTTTAGATGTTTCTGAAGAAGTATACAAAACCTTAACAGGTTCATCTACGATAAACGCGTTTCAGAGGTTAGTTGCTCATTTTAACTTAAATGAAGATCCGAATGAGTTGGTATTACAAAAGAGAAAACGTTATGTGAATTTCTTTGAAAACGACCCTACATTGCATTTGGTAAATGGTGTTGAAGAAATTATTCACTATTTATATGATAAAGAAATCACACTGATATTAGCTTCTTCTTCTGCAATGGTTAATATTGATCGGGTTTTTAATCGTTTTGATTTAAACCAATATTTCACTGCCAAAATAAGTGGAGCAGATTTAAAGGAATCTAAACCGCATCCAGAAATTTTTGAAAAAGCAGCTATTTTAGGCAAAACTCAGAAAGAGAATTGTATTGTCATCGAGGACTCTGATAATGGCGTAAAAGCTGCAAATGATGCAGGAATTTTTGTTTATGGATATAGAAATCCATTGGCTGTAGGTCAAACGTTAAAAAATGCAGACAAAGTAATTACCCATTTTAGAGAGTTAAAAGAATTCATTTAATCGAAAAGAATTCCTCGATGCTCTGCCTCGGGGTCTCCGTTGAAATTGTCATTCTCGTGATTTATGCTGAACTTGTTTATGCTGAATTTATTTCATTGATTCAGTAAAATGGGAATCTAAAAATAATGCTAAAAATCACATTGCTACCTCTACTATTAATCGTAATATTGCAATAGATTAATAAATAAGCAAATGGGAATAACAAAAACAGAAATATTTACAGGTCAACAAAACGAAATTGCATTGTTTGCTAAAGTATTTGGTCATCCGGCTAGAGTTGCCATTTTACAACATTTATTTAAAATAAACGCTTGTGTTTGTGGAGATTTAGTAAACGAAATAAAATTGGCACAACCCACAATATCACAGCATTTAAAAGAATTGAAATTGCTAGGTTTAATCAAAGGAAATGTAGAAGGAACAAGTGTTTGTTATTGTATTCATCCAAAAAATTGGGCAAAAATGAAAGAAGTTATGTTTCAATTTTTAAATCAAGATCTATCAGAAAAAGAAGACTGTTGTTGATCAAAAAGTAAAGAAGAAAGACGTATGAAAGCGAGTATGAATTTCACTTAGAATGAATTAATAATTGCTGGAGTTTTGGTGAGTTGGTTTAGCTCCAATAAACCTGATTTGATTATAGGGACAATCATTTTTGTAGCGCTAATATAAGGTGCAGTAAGAATTTTAAAATAGGAAAATAAAATATTTAGCTTAATAAATAATATAGTAAAAAACTAAAATTATGAAATTATCAGAAATTAAAGAAGCTTTAAAAACACTAAACACAATTGCTTTTCAATTACCAAACGGACAGTTAGTTCCAAATCATTTTCACGTTACAGAAGTTGGAAAAATAACTAAAAACTTTATTGATTGTGGAGGTACAGTCCGTAAAGAAGAAGTTGTTAATTTTCAACTTTGGGAAGCAAACGATTATGACCATAGATTACACCCAGAAAAATTAGTAAATATTATTAAACTTTCTGAAGAAGTATTAGAAATTGAAAACTTAGAAATTGAAGTAGAATATCAAGGAAAAACCATTGAAAAATTTGGATTAGATTTTGACGGAAAAAACTTTCTTTTGACAACAAAACAAACA
>JBLHOD010000119.1:0-4837 GCA_047622545.1 Polaribacter sp.
TATAGTAATGGTGGAGTTGCGTCAGCATTAATTTCTTTACCGCTTCGTTATATGCATACAACAGTAGAAATGGTTCATAGAGATGATGTAGAAAACGTAATTAAAATGATTTATGAAACGTTGTTAAAAATAAAAGAAGGAGAAACGTTTTCTTATTTTGAATAATTAATAAACGTCATTGCATGGGTTTATACTGAACTTGTTTTAGTAAGAATGACGAAGCAATCTTATTTACAGATTTCTCCATTTCAGTCGGAATGACAATGCCATTTTAACGTTGTTGTTATTTCGACGACAGGAGAAATCTCATGATTTTAAGTTACAATTTATGAGATTCCTAAATCGTTTTTCTACTCATTTCGAAATGACAAACTGATTTTAAAATATAATTATGAAGCTTCAAAACCAAAAACATCTTTTTAGTATTCCTGAAGAGATTACGTATTTAAATATTGCAAGTCAATCGCCTTCATCTAAAGCAGTTGAGCAAGCAGGGATTGAAAGTGTTTTAGAAAAAAGTCATCCGTATAAAATTATTGGAGATAGTTATTTTGAGCCTGTAAAAGAAGTAAAAAGCCTTTTTGCTAAATTAATTGATGTTGATGACTATAATAGAATTGCAAATATTCCATCTGTTTCTTACGGGTTATCAACTGTTGCTAATAATATTCAATTAAATAAAGGTGATGAGATCGTAATAATCGAAGAGCAATTTCCAAGTAATTATTATGTTTGGGAGAAATTAGCTAAAAAACATGATGCAATTATCAAAATTGTAAAACAACCAAACACTCAAGAAAACAAAGGAAAATATTGGAATGAAACTATTCTAAATACTATAAATAATAAAACCGCTTTTATTGCTTTAGGAAATATTCATTGGGCAAATGGAACATTGTTTGATTTAAAAGCAATCAGAGAAAAAGCAACAAAACACAATTCTTTATTAATCATAGATGGTAGTCAATCTATTGGAGCATTGCCTTTTTCTGTAAAAGAAATAAAACCTGATGCTTTAATTTGTGCTGGTTACAAATGGTTATTTGGGCCTTATGGTTGTGGCTATGGTTATTTTGGCGAATATTTTGATAATGGAAATCCGTTAGAAGAGAATTGGTCTAATCGTTTGAATAGCGAAAACATGAGCGGTTTAACTGCTTATGAACAAAACTACAAACCTCTAGCAAACAGATATTCTGTTGGTGAACACGCAAGTTTTATTTATATTAAAATGCAAATTGAAGCTTTAAAACAAGTTTTAATTTGGACTCCAAAATCAATTCAAGAATACTGTACAGAAATAACAAAAGATGCTGTTATCACTTTGAAAAAAAATGGCTGTTTCATTGAAGATGATGATTTAAGAACACATCATCTATTTGGTGTTAAATTGCCTAAAGAATTAGATGTAGAAAAACTAAAGGAAAAATTAATTAAGGAAAATATTTTTATCTCTTTTAGAGGGAATTATATTAGACTTTCTTGTCACTTATACAACACAAAAAAAGATTTTATAAAGTTAACAAACTGTATTTTATCTTGTTTATAAATGGACGAACTCATCGATATTTTAACTTCTGAAGGAAAACCTACTGGCAAAATCGCTTTAAAATCTGAAGCGCATAAAAATGGTTGGTTTCATGCAACCGTTCATGTATGGTTATTTACAAAAGACAAAAAAATATTATTGCAAAAAAGAGCAGAAACCAAAAAAGTATTTCCTGGTTTATGGGATATTTCTGTTGCTGGACATATTGGTGCAGGAGAAAAAATTTTAACATCAGCAAAAAGAGAGGTTTTTGAAGAAATTGGTTTAGAACTAGAAGAAAAAGACTTCATTAAAATAGGCACAAGAATTCATCAAGTTTCTCATAAGAATGGAATTCAAGATAATGAATATCATCATGTTTTTATTGCTGAATTGAAAGTTAATATTGAAGAGTTAAAAATCCAAACTGAAGAAGTTTCAGCTATAAAATTATTTGACTTATACATTCTTAAAAACACAAAAAACCTCGAAAACGTATTGCTTCCGAAGTTTCATAGTTATTATTGTTCTGTTTATGATAAAATTATTTCTTCCCTAAAATGAGATTCCTGTTCCTGCCTGCCGCAGGCAAGGTTCACAGGAATGACAGCAAAAAAAAACTGCAAACTGCTACTGCAATACTTATTTTACTTGCTTATCAAAAAATGAATCAGAAATTTTTGTGTTACTTACTAATGGTAACGTAAATTCTGTTACCGCTCCTCTTGGTTCTGTTGGAGCGCCAATACTATCTTGTTTATACCAAGTTATCGCTTTTGGCAACAACAAACCGTTTACATTTTCCCATTTATTATAGTTAATAATGTGATATGAATCACTTGGCTTTTTAGAATTAAAAGTTACTGTATACGCCAACCATTCCATTTGATAAGAATCTTTATTGTAATATATAATATAATTATCATCTGGTGATGTGCCAATATTTGCTTTATAAGAAATTTTAAATCCTGGGTATGTTTTTCCGTCAAAAACTAAATCTTCAGTTTTTTCATAGATAATTCCATCATCAGCTAACACAAAAGGCATTGCATAAAAATAGAAATACAAATTGTGGTAAAAGTCTTTGTTCCCTTTAAATGCTTTTTCTTTTGCCTCCTTTAACCAAACTTCTTTTCCATCAAACCCTAGAGCATAATTTGGCGAATTGATTACCGTTTTTCTTGATTGTAAATCAATTGTATGCACTTCTTCTCCTTTGTTAAAAGATAACGTTGTTGCTTTTTTCCATGATGTAATTCCGCCATGAGCATCAAAAACTTTTTTTAATTCAGATGGATATTTTTCTGGTTGAATTTCTTTTTTGGGTTCGTTTTTACACGAAACAATCAGAATAGAAAAAATAAATAATACTGTAAGTTTTTTCATAAATTGGGATGTCTTGATTTTTATAATCTGTAAAGTCGCTTATATCGTAAAGTGTTTACAAATTAAGGAATAATTATTGCTTTTTATTTTAGATTCCCGTTTTCACGGGAATGACAATTTCAAAGGAAATATCGACATAAAGTGTCGAAGAATTCTTTTCAATTAAATTTTTGATTGATAGGTAAATAAATCAAAATACCTTCCTTTTGCTTCTATCAACTCGTCATGTGTTCCTCTCTCTGCAATACTCCCAGATTCTATTACTAAAATTTGGTCTGCTTTCTTAATAGTACTTAATCTGTGTGCAATAACAATGGTAGTTCTATCTTTTACTAATTCTGATAAACTTTCCTGTATTAATGATTCACTTTCAGTATCTAAACTAGAAGTTGCTTCATCTAAGATGATGATTCTCGGATCCGCTAAAATTGCTCTCGCAATTGCCAACCTTTGTCGTTGTCCACCAGAAAGTTTTACACCTCTTTCACCAATTAACGTGTCTAGACCATCCTCAAAACGATCTGTAAATTCATTTACATAAGCCGCTTTTACAGCATTTTGTAATTCAGTTTCTGTTGCATTTGGTCTCGGAAACAAAATGTTTTCTTTAATGGTTCCTTCAAATAAAAACTCATCTTGTAAAACTACGCCAAGGTGTTGTCTATAACTAGATAGTTGTACTTTAGACATATCTTGATTGTCAATAGTAATTTTTCCTGATTTTGGATTTAAAAATGTAGCCGACAAACCAGCAATTGTAGATTTTCCTGACCCGGAACTTCCAACTAAAGCAGTTACAGAACCTGAAGGAACACTAAAATTAATATTATTCAACACTTCTTTTCCTTCTTCATAAGAAAAAGACACATCATCAAAAATAATTTCTCCCTTTACATCTTCTAAAACGATGGTTCTTTCTTCATCATCTTCTTCGGCATTCATATTCATTAGCTCTTCTGTTCTGTCTAAACCTGCAAGTGCTTCTGTTAATTGGCTACCAATATTACTCATTTGTACTATTGGCGCAATCATAAAACCAAGCAGTAAAGTAAAGGAAAGAAAATCTCCAACAGTTAATTCGCCTGTCATAATCTTATACCCTCCAATCCCCATAATTCCTGTAGAAGCAATTCCTAATAAAAAAGTAGATGAACTTGTCATTATAGCGGTTGCTGTTAAGCTCTTTTTTACATTTTGAAATAACTTGTCTACACCTTTTTCAAAAACTTCATTTTCTTGTGTTTCTGCATTAAACGCTTTTATAACTCTTACACCAGATAATGTTTCTGTTAGTCTTCCTTTTACATCTGCATTAATAACACCTCTATTTCTAAAAATTGGACGAATATATTTAAATGCTTTTAAGGCTACAACTCCAAAAATCGCTACAGGAAGTAAGACAAAAAATGTCATAGAAGGACTAATCTGAATCAATAAGATCATTGAAATTACAGCCGTTATTGTTCCGCCAACTAATTGAACCAAACCTGTACCTATTAAATTCCGAACACCTTCTACATCACTCATAATTCTAGACACTAATGCTCCAGACTTTGTGTTATCGAAAAAACTAATGGGTAATGACAATACTTTCTTTTGAACTTGTGCTCTTAATTCTGATATTAAAAACTGAGCTTGTACGCTTAAAATTCTTGTCAATAAGAAAGAAGTGATTGATTGAATTAAAATTGCTATTCCAACTATAAACAAGAGATTATAAAGTTGGTCATAATCTTTATTAGGAATCACCTCATCTAATAATGCCTTACTTTTCCAGGGCAATACCAAACTGGATAATCTACTTAAAACAATTAATATTAACCCTATAAAAACCAATTTCCGTTTTGGCCAAATAATGGTTTTAAAAGCTTTTAGAATAGAAACCTTCGGTTTTTTTTTATCTTGTTTTGAATCTTTAAGATG
>JBLHOD010000120.1:0-4835 GCA_047622545.1 Polaribacter sp.
CCTTTTCTACATATTTGATTTTCGATACTGAATTAATGAATAGCTTTGCAATAACAGTAGCTGATTTAAATTCTGATAACCACTTAGATATTATTGTTGGAAATTCTAACAATCCAAATATGGTTTTTTACAATTCAGAAAATGGACAGAAATGGGTTAAAAAACTATTGTCTAAAGAAAAATTTCTCACATATGACATCATTGCTTCAGATATTAATAATGATGGACTCATTGACATTATAGAAGCAAATTCAGATGAAATCAATAGCTATTATATCAATAGAATAAAAAAATAACCTGTTAACTTCTTATTCTAATTGCTTCTGCTTCTAATGCTACTTTTGCATTACTAGCTTCTATAGATAACGTTGTACCAATTAAATTGTTATTCTCGTAAGCATCTAAACTTAAATTATAAAATTCTTCTGAACCATTGTTAAATTTTATCAATTTATAAGTTGAATTTCTAATCGCATATGCTGTTCCATTATTAGAAATTTCTGTATAAACATATTCTCTTGAAGATGCATTTTCATCTGTCAATAAAGAATAAAAACTTGTACTGTTTTCAATTGAAGTTGTTGAAACACCAGACATTGTTGCAATTGTAGAAAACAAATCTGTTGTACTTATCAATGCAGATTCTCTAACACCTACCCTATTAACACCAAACCCAGAAACTACCATTGGAACATTTACACCACCTTGGTAAATTGTGTTTTTAGCTTTGGTTCTAGTATAAGGAGATTGAGCTACTTGACCTGGAGACCCATTATCTCCAATAAAAACAATAATTGTATTTGCTTTTTCTTCTGTTGTCATGCTATTTATTAATCTACCTATTTCACTATCCATCGCTTCTATTGCTGACATAAAATACGGAGTTGGGTTTGCATCTATTGAACCCGAATCTGTTGGTAAATTTCCTTGCGAATGTAAATTTGTTGGTGCTAAATGAAATGGCGTATGTGGTGCATTATAAGCCAACCATAAAAACCACGGCTTGGTTTGTTTATCTACCCAATTAATTGCTAAATCTGTAAACTTTGTTGTTGTATAATCCGTTGAGTTTGCTGTTACACCATTCTCTGTTAAATTCCAATTTGTATAACTTTGCACGCCTCCAGTTAATAAACCTGCGTAGTAATCTATTCCCATTGTAATCGGATCGGTTGCAGAATTTGACAAATGCCATTTTCCAATTATGGCAGTTGCATATGCATTAGAAGTTCCGTTATTCATATACTTTTGAAGAGAAGTTTCTGAAGTAGAAATAACATCTCCTACTTTTAAGACTCCTGTTTTACTTCCGTATTTACCGGTTAAAATGGATGCTCTAGTTGGAGAGCAAACAGGATACGACCAAAAATTTTCAAAAGTTATTCCAGCATTCATCAATCCTTGCAGAATTGGCATATTTGGTTTTATACTTCCTTCAGGATAATTTGGTGTTGCATCCAATCCCATATCATCAGCAATAATCAATAAAATATTTGGTTTATTTGATGTTGGAATGTCAACATCATTATCAACATCCAAATTAGGTGAACTACAGTTGATTAATAACGCCATATATCCGAAGAAAATTATATACTTTTTTAAATTCATGTTTTTAGTTTTGTTATATTTATATAACAGCTGACTTATTAAATACCCTACTTAAATTTATTTATCTTTATTTTTTGTAACAAAAACAATAGTTTAATTGTCTAACTAAAAGTTAGACACCATTAATATTTATCTTTTCTATGAAACGCTTTTTTTACATTCTATCAATTTTTCTTTTAATTAGCTGCGGAAATTCAAAAAACTCACCCGAATTTATACAAGCTGTAACCGGAAATTATTTGTTTAATTCTGATGAATCTATTGGGGTTTCTTTTCTTGAAAATGAAATGATAGTGAATTGGAGAGGAAATGACAATATAAAACCACTAAAAGTAAACGATAGTACTTTTTACATTAAAGAGATAAATGAAAAATTTATCTTTATTACAAAACCAAAAACTCATATTAAGCTTGACGAAAAAAGAGAACATAAAGGAGTAATATATACTTTTAATAAAATGCTGGAAGGTAAAAAAACACCTAGAGAATATTTATTAAACAAAGAATATGACAAAGCTTTAGTAGGATATTTAGCCATTCAGAAAAAAGATTCTTTAGATAAAACGATTAGAGAAAGAACTTTTAATAGTTTAGGTTACCAAATGATGAATGAAAAAAAATATGACATTGCGATTGATTTTTTAAAAATTAACACGAAATTATATCCAAAAAGCTCAAATACTTTTGACAGTTTAGGAGAAGCTTATTGGAGAATAAAAGATTCGGTAAAAGCAAAAGAAAACTTTAACAAAGCATTATCAATTAATCCAGAAAACAGACGAGCACTTCGTTTTATTAAAAAATACAAACTAGAAGATTAATTTGGAACATTTAAAATATCCAATCAGGCAAAGTAAATATCCCTGAAAATATTTCAGAAAAAGATATTGAGAACTGGATTTCTGATATTGAAAACTTTCCAACTAAGTTAGAAAATCTAGTTAAGAACTTATCCGAAGAACAACTAAACACACCTTATAGAAAAGGTGGTTGGTCGGTTAGACAAACCATTCATCATTGCGGCGATAGTCATGTAAATAGTTACATTCGTTATAAATGGACATTGACTGAAAACAAACCAACAATTAAAGCATATTATGAAGACCGTTGGGCAGAATTATTCGACACCAAAGATGCGCCGATAGAATTGTCTTTAAACTTTATAAAGGCATTACATGCTAAATGGGTATATTTATTAAAAGGATTATCTCAAGACGATTTAAATACTATTTTTATCCATCCAGAAAGTGGCGACACCCTTTCTCTAAAAAAGAATATTGGTGTTTATGCTTGGCACTGTAATCATCATTATGCACACATCAAAACTTATTGATTCTAAATAACTGTAAATGGGGAATAAAGACTATGTTTGTTAACATATATTATATATGAAAAAAATTTTATTATTCGCTATTTGTACTTTATCGTTTACAATAACGTCAGCTCAAGAATTTGCAAAAGATAGATTAATTGTAAAATACAAGACAACTACCAACAATGCAAAAAATTCTATTGACAAAATACTTGTAAAAAATCATTTTAAAGCAGCTAAATCTTTATCCGTATTTAATTCAACTCAAAAGAAATCAGAAACTCAAAACAACACATTATTATTTACTTTTAAGAAAGAAATAAATGTATTACAAGTTATTGATGATTTAAAAAAAACTGGCGTTTTTGAATATATAGAACCTGATTATATTGGTCATGGAAGTGGAAAGAAAGGTAAGAACGTTGTTGAAACAACACCAAATGAAACTCTCTTATCTAAACAATGGGGACTTATAAATAATGGAACTTTTTCTTCAACATCAAAAGCAGATGCAGATGTAGATATGGATTTAGCTTGGGATGTAACGACTGGAAATCCTAATATTACTATAGCTATTTTAGATTCTGGAATTAGAATGACACATCCAGAATTTGCTGGCAGAATATGGGTAAATACAGATGAAACCTCTAATAGCACAGATTCTGACGCCAACAATTACAAAGATGATATTAATGGCTGGGATTTTGTTAATAATGATAATGATCCAACAGATGATCATGGTCATGGAACTAATGTTGCTGGTATTTCTGCAGCAACAGGAAATAATTCGATTGGATATGCAGGTGTTGATTGGAAATGCAAAATAATGCCACTAAAAATACTTAACAACAATAACTCTGGTTATTATTCTCATTGGATTTCTGCCATAAACTATGCCGTTGATAATGGTGCTAAAGTTATAAACATGTCTGTGGGAGGAAGTGGTTTTTCTCAAGGTATGAAAGACGCTGTAGATAATGCGCATGCAAACGGAGTAGTTATAGTCGTTTCAATGATGAACTTTAACAACAATACATCTTATTATCCTGCAGCTTATCCAAATACAATTGCTGTTGGATCTACAAACTCTGATGATAAAAGGTCAAATCCTTTCTTTTGGAGCACAACAAGCGGGAGTAATTATGGAAATCATATAGATGTAATTGCACCAGGAAATTATATTTATGGGTTATCAAGTAGCTCAGATACTTACTATGATTCTTATTGGGGAGGAACATCGCAAGCCGCCCCATTGGTTGCAGGGATTTGTTCTCTTTTGTTAGATCAAAATCCTAATTTAACTGTGGAGCAAATAAGAAATATTTTAAAAGAAAGTGCTGAAGACCAAGTTGGAGATCCAACTGAAGACATTGCAGGCTGGGATCAATTCTATGGCTCAGGAAGAGTAAATGCTTTTAATGCTTTACAAAAAGTATTATCTGTGGATTCATTTGATGTTTCTAAATTTCCAATTTATCCAAATCCAACCTCAAATATTTTAAACCTCTCTAATAAACTAAATAACAATCCGTTTAGCGTTTATGACCTTTTAGGAAAAGAAGTATTTAAAGGAAAAATAGTAGATGGTAAAATACATTTATCCTCTTTAAAACCTGGGATTTACACTTTAAAAATAAAAAACAACTCTGTTAGAATCACAAAAAAAATAATTAAAATATAAGTGAAACAAGAAATTACATTCGAAGATTTTACAAAAGTTGATATCAGAATAGGAACCATTATTGAAGTAAATGATTTTCCTAAAGCTAGAAAACCCGCCTATCAATTAATTATTGATTTTGGCGATTTAGGAATCAAAAAATCAAGTGCTCAAATCACAGATTTGTATAAAAAAGAAGATTTAATCAATAAACAAATTACAGCAATTGTAAATTTTAAACCTCGACAGATAGCT
>JBLHOD010000121.1:0-4822 GCA_047622545.1 Polaribacter sp.
CTGTAAATTTTAAATTCTCTTTAAAATAAGTTACTATTTCTTCGTTCTTAAAATCAATGAAAAGAACGTCAACAGGTTTATGTCTTCTGTTTCTAATATAATCAAAAAAACGTTCTTGTTTAATTTTCTTATTATTAATAGATAAAATTATTTGCTGTAAAGTATCTTTTTTTGAAGCTCTTATATTATTTGAATTAAAAATTTTTTTAGCACTATCAAATTCTATAATTCTATATTCGCTCTTTAATCTTTTTAAAACATGTAAATCAGACATTCTTGCTCCGCCACTCGCTCTGACTTTTTCTGTTAGTTCATTTTTCATTTCTTTAAATGATTTAACAGGATGTTTTTTTAATAGCTTAATAATATGCCAACCATATTGCGTTTTAAAAGGCAACGTAATATCACCTATACTTTTTAATTTAAAAGACTCATCTTCAAAGGGCTTTAGCATTCTACCTATTCCGAATTTTGGTAATTTTCCACCAATAGAAACGGTGCTTTTATCATTAGAATATTTTAAAACTAATTTTTCAAAATCAGCTCCATTTTTTAAATTCGTATAAATACTATCGATTTTATATTTTCCTTTTCTAGATTGATCGGTAATTAATAAATGTGCAACTTCTACTTCTCCATCAGACAATTTAAAATCATTTACTTTAATAAAATGATATCCAAAACTTGTTTTAAATGGTTCAGAAATTTCACCCACTTTTGTTTGATACGCCATATTCTCAAATGGATACACCATTTTAAATGCAGTAAAATAGCCTACATTTCCGAAATTATTTTTCACAGATTGATCATCTGAATAGGCAACAGCAATTGTATCAAATGCTTTGCCAGAAAGAACTTCATTTCTAGCTTTTTGAATTTTTTTATATGCAATTAATGTATCAGCTGGAGTAACATTTCCTGACATTCTTACTAAAACGTGACTCGCATTAACTTTGTATTTTGTTCTATAATAGGCATCTTTCACCAATTTAGATAAAAAAGCTGTGTCTTGTAAATACGGCGAAATTAACTGATTTTTATATGTTTCAATTTCCCTTTTATAAGCTCGTGTTTCGTTTAATTTTAAACGATACGCTTCTTTTAATTTTAATTTAAAATTGATAAATAGATCTAAGTTTACTTTAATGCTTTTTTGATTTTTATCTTGTATAAGGTTTAGGTTTTTCTCATACACATTTTTAAATTCTAGAACCGAAACTGATGTTCCGTCTACGCGAAACAATACATCTGAATCTTTTTGTGCAAAAGACACGAAAGATGTTATTAGAAAGAGGGTTGTGAAAATTCTAATCTTCATTTATTTTTATAAATTTATAATGAAATAATTCCTTCAATTTTTTCTGCTTTTCTATAATAAGAAATCACTTCTTTAGAGGAGCCTAACTCTATTCTTATAGAAACGCTCACATATTTACCTGTTTTAGATTTCTTAGTAGAAATATTAGCTAACTTATTCTTAAAAAGTTCTTCAATTTCAATAACATGATTTCCATTTACTGGTACTATAAATTTATATAAATATTCTGACGGGAATTTAGTTACTGCATCTAAGCTATTTTTCAGTTTTAAATAAAAATCCTCTTTTTTACTCATGCTTATATTTTTATCAATTTTATTATTCTTGCAAAATTACACTATATTATTATTTTTATAATCAGAATCTGTTATTTTTGCTGAATGCAACATAAAATTGTACTTATTGGTGGACCAGGAACAGGAAAATCATCCATATTAAACGAATTAATTTCTAGAGGATTTCATTGCAAGCCAGAAATTTCTAGAGAAATTACTTTAGAAGCTCAAAAAAAAGGAATCGATCAACTGTTTTTAACCCAGCCTTTATTGTTTAGTAATTTACTCTTAGAAGGAAGAGAAAAACAATTTTTAGAAGCAAACAAATCAACAGAAAAGGTTGTTTTTTTTGATCGTGGAATTCCAGATGTACATGCATATTTAGAGTTTTTTAAGACTGAATATCCTGCCTATTTTATCGAGAAAAGCAACACATATATCTATACAAAAGTATTTATGCTTCCACCTTGGAAAGAAATTTATGCTTCTGATAATGAACGATATGAAAGCTTTGAAGAAGCCGTTAAAATTCATCATCATTTAAAAAAAACATATCAACAAATCGGTTATACAATTAGTATTGTACCTTTTGGCACAATTCAAGAACGAACCAACTATATTTTAGATTCAATTAAGATCGGTTTATGAGCACTGCTTTAGAAATATTAAAAAAGTATTGGAATCATAATTCGTTTAGAGAACCACAAGATCAAATTATTAACGCTGTACTAGAGAACAATAATGTAATTGCATTATTACCAACTGGCGGCGGAAAATCTGTTTGTTTTCAGATACCAGCAATGTTAAAAGACGGAGTTTGCATTGTTGTTTCTCCGCTTATTGCACTAATGCAAGATCAAGTTGATAGCTTAAACAACAAAGGAATTAAAGCGACCACTATTACTTCTGGTACTTCTCAAGATGAATTAATTTCCTTGTTTGACAATATTAGATTCGGAAATTTTAAATTTTTATATCTATCGCCAGAAAGATTGCAATCTCCATTTATACAAGAAAAAATTAAACAGTTAGATGTAAATTTAATTGCTGTAGATGAAGCACATTGTATTTCTGAATGGGGACACGATTTTAGACCATCTTACAGAAATATAAAAATTCTAAAAGAATTAAAACCCACTGTTCCAGTTATTGCTTTAACGGCTACAGCAACCAAGGAAGTAATTAAGGATATTTCTGATAGTTTAGAAATAAAGAATGCAATTCTCTTTAAAAAATCTTTTTATAGAAGCAATTTAGCCTATCAAATTTTTTCTTTGGAAGATAAATTAGGAAGACTTTTACAAATCTGCACAAAAACAAAAGCTCCAATTATTGTTTATGTAAGTAGCAGAAATAAAACCAAAGAAATTGCAACTTTTTTAAATGCTAACAATTTTAAAGCGAGTTATTATCACGGCGGATTATCTTCTGCAAACAAACAAGAATCGTTTGATAATTGGATTACTGAAAAGACACCTATAATTGTAGCAACAAATGCTTTTGGAATGGGAATCGACAAAGACAATGTAAAAGTTGTGATTCATTTAGATTTGCCAAATAGCATAGAAAATTACATTCAAGAAGCTGGAAGAGCCGGAAGAAATGGCGAAAAAGCTTTTTCTGCGGTGTTAGCCAATAAAAATGATATTCGTCTTTATAAAGAAAGAATTAAAAATGCATTTCCAACAATTACAGAAATAAAAAACATCTATAAAAGTATCTTTTATCACTTTCAAATTGCCAAAGGAGAATTAATAAATGAGGCATTAGAATTTAACCTTTTAGCGTTTTCTGATAAATACAAAATACAAGCAAACAAAGTAGCAACAACACTTAGCTTATTAGAAATAAACGGAATTATTCAAATTTCTGATAGTTATAATAAAAAATCTACAATTCAGTTTACAACCTCAAGCAATCGTGTTTTAAAGTACTCAAAATCAGACTCTAATATATCAAGAGTAATTCAAATATTACTTAGAAGTTATGGCGGAGTTTTTGAACAAGAAACAAAAATTAATGAGTTTTGGTTGGCTAAAAAAGCGAAACTACTTTCTAAACAAGTGGTGGCTATTCTAACCCAATTACATTCTGAAGAGTTACTAACATATAAGAAAGCTATAGAAAACTCTGAACTGTTTTTTTTAGTTCCAAGAGAAGATGATAAAACAATAAATAGTATTTCTAAAAATATTCAGAAATACATCAAACAAAAAATAAATAAAGCAACGGATTTAGTTGATTTTATAGAAAATGATTCCGTTTGTAGAAGCATACAAATACTAAAATATTTTAATGAGAAGGATTTCGATACATGCGAAATTTGTGATGTTTGTTTGGCGAACAAAAATACCTATCAAGATATCTCTTCAGAAATCATTAATTATTTAAGATCTAAAGAAACAGCAACATCAAAAGAAATATGCCAATATATTTCGAGCAAAGAAGATACCATTTTAGTAAATTTGCAAGAGCTTTTATCCGAAGAAAAAATCGGTATCAATAATTTTAATCAATATTATAGTATCTAATGAGAGATTTACGAATTGTATTTATGGGAACACCAGATTTTGCGGTAACCATATTAAAACATTTAGTAGAAAACAATTATAAAATTGTTGGTGTAATAACTGCTGTAGACAAACCTGCTGGAAGAGGAAGAAAGTTAAATGAATCTGCAGTTAAAAAATATGCAGTTTCACAAAATTTAAAAGTTTTACAACCAACCAATCTTAAAAATCAAGATTTTATTGATGAATTAGCAGCTTTAAATGCCAATTTACAAATTGTCGTGGCATTTAGAATGTTACCAAAAGTAGTATGGAAAATGCCAGAATTTGGCACCTTTAATTTACATGCGTCTTTATTACCAGAATATCGTGGAGCAGCACCAATTAATTGGGCTATTATTAATGGTGAAAGGAAAACCGGTGTAACTACTTTCTTTATTGATGATAAAATTGATACTGGAGAAATCATTCTTCAAAAAGAAATCAATATAAAAGAGGATGAAATTGTTGGCGAATTACATGATCGATTAATGTATTTAGGAGCGGATTTAGTTTTAGAAACTTTACACCTTATAAAGGAAGACAACTTAAATCCTAAAAAGCAGCCAAAGTTAGAAGAAAAAACTGCTTACAAACTTTTCCCTGATAACTGCAAAATTGATTGGACAGATACATTAGAAAATATCTATAATAAAATAAGAGGATTAAATCCATCTCCT
>JBLHOD010000122.1:0-4801 GCA_047622545.1 Polaribacter sp.
TATTTAGATCTACCAACTTAAAATTTAAGTTGTTTAGATAGATATTAGAACTGCTTAACAAAAATGGTTGCGCTAAAGAATCTGATGGAGAATCATCTTCAAAACTTTCTATAAAAATTGATAAGTTATCATTCGTTTCTCCTTTGTATGTTTTTAAATGAAAATCAACTCTATCTAAAGAAACACTTCCTAAATTAATTTTACTATTTAGAACTTTTTTTGCATTTAATAATGAAGTACTTAATTTTTTTACAAAAATCAATGTGTCGTTATGATGATCTCTAATTTCAACTCCTTTTAATCGAACAGAACCTAAAAAAGACAAGTCAACACTTTTAATTACAATATTTGTATTGTACGATTTATTTAAATTTTTGGTTAAAGATCTAGCCAATCTGGTTTGTACTCCCGGAATTGAAAATATAATACTTATCAAAAACAAGAATAGCAGCACATAAGCTAAAAATCTTACAAATATTTTAATCTTGTTTTTAATAATCTATTTTTTATCTAAAAGTGGAATAATCAGGGTATTCTAATCAAAAATATTGCCATTGTTTGCAAAGAAAGTTGAAATTTTGATAACTATTGAATTTGAATCAATATTTTTGCACTACAAATTAAACAATTTTAATCTTTTGAGCCAAAAATCAATCTATATTTTAGGAATAGAATCTTCATGTGATGATACAAGTGCTTCTGTAATTTACAACGGTAAGGTATTGAGTAATGTTGTGGCAAATCAAGAAGTACATTCTAAATATGGTGGCGTTGTGCCTGAACTTGCTTCTAGAGCACATCAACAAAACATCGTTCCGGTTGTACAACAAGCCTTAGAACAAGCTGATATTGACAAATCTCAATTAAGTGCAATTGCGTTTACTCGCGGACCAGGATTAATGGGCTCTTTATTAGTTGGTACTTCTTTTGCAAAATCATTGTCTTTAGGCTTGGCTGTTCCTTTGATTGATGTAAATCATATGCAAGCTCATATTTTAGCTCATTTTATTGAAGATTCAACTGCTAAAATTCCGCCTTTTCCATTTATTTGTTTAACAATAAGTGGCGGACATACACAAATTGTAAAAGTTACCAATCATTTTGAAATGGAAATTTTGGGACAAACTATTGATGATGCTGTTGGTGAAGCTTTTGATAAATCTGCTAAAATATTAGGGTTGCCGTATCCTGGCGGACCATTAATTGACAAATATGCTAAAGAAGGAAACCCGAAAGCTTTTAAATTTACCAAGCCAAAAGTGGGTGATTTAGATTTTAGTTTTAGTGGATTAAAAACAGGAATCTTATATTTTATTCAGAAAAAAGTAAAAGAAAACCCAAATTTTATTAAAGAAAACTTAGTAGATATTTGTGCCTCTATTCAATATACAATTGTCGAAATTTTGATGGAAAAATTAAAAAATGCGGTAAAACAAACAGGTATTAAACATATTGCGATTGCTGGTGGAGTTTCTGCAAATTCAGAAATCAGAAAACGATTACAACTAGCAGAAAAGCATTTTGGCTGGACAACCTATATTCCTAAATTTGAATACACAACAGACAACGCAGCGATGATTGCCGTCACAGGATATTTAAAATATTTGAACAAGACGTATTCTGATATTGGCGTAACTGCCAAAGCAAGATTAAAAGTAACAGAATAAAAAAAGCAAGCTAGTTTATGCTGAATTTATTTGAGTAACTGCTCGTTTTTTATGTTAAAAATATAGTTTATTAGTTTAAAACATCTGTTAACACTTTTGCTAGTCTAATTCCGCCTTTTTGCAGTTGACTTCTTACTGTTTTAAAATGATCATACATATATCTGTAACTTAACTTTTCTCCAGTTTCTGCAGAGTTATAGACCATTTGCGCTAAAACTTTTGTTTCATTTACCCAATCTACAACAGAACCTTTTTGCAATTCTTTTATTTGGGATTTACTTAATACATCTGTATTTGAAGCCAATTCTGAATAGGTCATATTAAAACTATCAATCATTTGACTGTCCCAAATTCTATGCATATTTGTTCCTCTATTAAACCAATTTACTTGAAAACCATTTCCGCCTTTATCGCTTAATCTTCCAACATGCATTGGTTGATGTAAATCACCAATTAAATGCACTAACATTTTTAAGTAAAAAGCTTTGTCTGCTTTTGTAGCGTTTTTATCTAAAAGCACTTGTTTACACTTTTCTATTCCAGTAACTAAATCTCCTTTTGGGTTTTTTGTTGACGATTGATAGGTGTCATCATCATTTAAGTTTACAAAATGCCAGGTATAAAATTCTCTGTATTTGTTATCAGATTTTATATCATCTGCAAAAGTAGAAACCATCGCTAAACTTTGTCCGTTTAACAATTCTTTAATTTTTCGCTGTATTTTTTTAGACATATGGTTTGTTGCAATTTCTCCAACTACTCTATGCCCTGTACTTCCCCAAACTATTTCTGTTTCGGAATTTGTACTGAGTGAAAAATTACTGATTGACAAAAATGCTAGTATAAATAAAAAGTTTGTTTTCATTTTTAGTTTTTATAAAATTATGTTTGGCTAATTTATAAAAATATTGGCTTATAAATTTGGAAATATCAAAAAAAAACATATATCTTTGTGATATCATTTTAATATCATAATAAAATAATCAAATCATGAGTAACGAAAAAAGTATAAAACCCGCAAACGGATATTTAATGTTCGTAGTTGTATTAGTGCTATTTATAGGAGGAATAGTATTGGCAATAAAATTTGAGAACCCAGCTTGGCTTATAGCTACATTTATTGGTTTCATTTCTATATTTGGATTTATTTTAGTGAATCCAAATTCATCAAAAGTAATTTTGCTTTTTGGTAAATATATCGGAACCGTAAAAAATAATGGTTTGTATTGGGCAAATCCATTGTACAAAAAGAGAACCATTTCTTTAAGAGCAAGTAACTTTGATAGTGAACGTTTAAAAGTAAATGACAAATTAGGGAACCCAATTATGATTAGTACTATTTTAGTTTGGAGAGTTACAGACACTCATAAAGCTGCTTTTGATGTTGATAATTATGAAAATTTTGTAAGAGTACAAACTGATGCTGCTGTTAGAAAATTAGCAAGCATGTATCCGTATGATAATTTTGCAGATGAAGGAACAGTAGAAGATATTACATTAAGATCTAGTGTAAATGAAGTAAGTGACGCATTAGAAAAAGAAATTGAAGAACGTTTATCTATTGCAGGAATTGAAGTTCTTGAAGCAAGAATTGGTTATTTAGCCTATGCTCAAGAAATAGCAAACGCAATGTTAAAAAGACAACAAGCTACAGCAATTGTTGCTGCTCGACATAAAATTGTTGAAGGAGCCGTAAGTATGGTAGAAATGGCCTTAGAAGAACTAGGTAAAAAGAATATTGTTGATTTAGATGATGAGCGTAAAGCGGCAATGGTTAGTAACTTAATGGTTATTTTATGTGGAGATAAAGATGCTTCTCCTGTTTTAAACACAGGGACTTTAAGTCATTAAAATGATATTAGTAATCTTTAAATTACTTGCTCTAGTTATCAGCTATATTTCAATACTATTAATTTCAATATTTAATTAAAAATATATAATGTTAGGATTTCAAATCAAAAATAAAAAAGTACTCTTAATTGTGTTTGCAATTTGCATTGCATTGATAAGTTTTGGGGTTTTAATATTGACAAATAAATAAAATGAAAAACAAAAGCGCAATTATAGGAATGATGTTTGGTGCAGGTATTGGAATAATTTTTAACAGCACAGGGTTAGGATTACCTATGGGAGCCGGAGTTGGACTTGTTATCGGTTTGATACTAGATCAACAACAAAAAAAGAATGTAAAAAAGAAATAACATGAAAGAATATAAAGTAGTCGCACAACCACCACTCAGTTTTAGAAACAGAAATCAGAAATATGAAGATTTTTTGAATCAATATGCTAGAGAAGGCTGGACTGTACATACAGTTTTTCAGACCAACGGAACTATTCTATTTGAACGAGATAAAAACAGGTAATGAGAATTTTTAAAGAAGAACAACGATTTACACAAACGTGGCTATTGGTTTTAATAGTTATAAGTATGATTGTCCCTATTATTCTAATTATTAAAGAGTTTACTAAAGAAAATTCTACAATGAGTATGAATGAGTTTATTTTTACAATTGTACTATTGCCTTTATGTATTGCTCCAATATTCTTCTTTAAATTAAAAACTAGAATTGATGAAAACGGAATTCATTTTCAGTTTTTCCCTTTTCATTTAAAACCTAAAACAATTGCTTGGTCAGAATTAAAATCCGCCAATACTAGAAAATATTTTGCTATCACAGAATATGGTGGCTGGGGATTAAAAACCAGCTTTCTTTCGAGGAAAAAGAAAGGAATCGCTTATACAGTTTCTGGAGATTTAGGTTTACAACTCCAATTAAAAAATGGAAAGAAAGTTCTAATTGGAACACAGCTTTTAAACGATGTAAATTCCGTTTTAAAAACATACGAAGATAAAATACATACAGATGAAAACTAAATTTCTATACCTATTCCTATTGATTTGGTCGTTTACAAACGGGCAATCAAAAATTACATCAGAAGAAATTCTAATAAAAAATGATTCTATAGTGTTACCTGGAACGTTAACTTTCATGAACACCAAAACATCGTTGGTAATTTGGGTTCACGGTTCTGGAAATGTAGATAGAAACGGAAATCAAGCTGGCGTAAACATTAAAGCTAATTACATTAAGCAATTTAGAGACGAAATCAATAAAGAAAATATTGCTTTTTT
>JBLHOD010000123.1:0-4792 GCA_047622545.1 Polaribacter sp.
ACATTTTCTTTAGATGGAAAAGAGCAAAGTATTCCGATTTATCAAAGCAAAGGTTTAGATATAGAACCGCAATACATTGATTATTTATTTTTGCCTTTTACAGATAAAACAAGCGGAAATGAATCTTATGGTGGTGGACGTTATTTAGATGTTTTAACTACAGATGAAAAGCCAGACGCAACCATTCTATTAGATTTTAACAAAGCTTACAATCCGTATTGTGCATATAGCGATCGCTATTCTTGTCCGTTAACACCAAAAGAAAACACCCTTTCTGTAGAAATTCTTGCAGGAGTAAAAGCGTATAAAAAACATTAGTTTTTGTAAAGGTTAACTGATTCAATGGTAAAATTAAGAATAAGAAGGAACACAAATTCTTTCTTTTTTCTTTTTCCATGAATGAAAAAGAAACAAAAAATCTAGTCTCCTGATATTTATTCTATAAAACTTCTGAAACATTTTCTCCAACGTTTCCAGACCACTTCGTTCTTTGAAAACTTCCTAAAGCTACTCTAAATGTTTCTTTGTTTTAAAACGAAAAATCTCAAATGACGCCATGTTTCTCTATTCTCTTTTTAAGAATTCAAAGAAATATCTCCTTTTAAATCTAACTCTATTGCTTTCTCTAAAGCATCTAAATGGGACTTCCTCACTCTTAGCTTTGTAGCTGCGTGTGCTTTTTCGTTTAATTTACTAAACATGCCAGCAACTTTAATTGCTGCAGGTAACAATTGATCTTCAGGTACAATTACATCTAAAAACCCAGCCTTTATAGCATCTTTTGGATTGTAAATTTCTGAATTATTTACACTTCTATCTAAATAAGTATGTGATAATTTTGCTCTTGCAATGGCAATTCCTGCGTGATGCATTGTCATACCAATCATTACTTCATTTAAACCGATTTTAAAATCGCCTTCTACTCCAATTCTATAATCTGCAGATAATAATAGAAACCCGCCTTTTGCAATTGCGTGACCAGAACAGGCTACGATTATTGGCTTTGGAAAAGATAACATTCGCAAGGATAATTTTGAACCTTTGGTAACCAATTCTTTTGCAGATTCGGGCGATTTGGTCATTATCTTTAAATCAAATCCAGCAGAAAAAATTCCTGGTTGACCAATTAGAAGAACTATTTTATTTTCTTGTTGTGCTTTATCTAAACCAGCATTTAAACCTTCTATCACTTCATGCGAAATAGCATTTGCTTTTCCGTTTGCAATCGTAATTATTGCATACTTATCTTCTGATGTATAGTGGACAACTTCGTTCATTTTTTATTTTTTATTTGTTCTAGATGCAATTTTTCTCACTTCAATCGAAAAACCACTCGAACTGACATTTGAACTCTAATTTGTATTGAGATGATTTTATTATTTAACAATATAAATTCCTGCAAAAACGGCTAAAAATCCAACTACAAAACTAGCGATTGTATAAAAAGCAAAACTTGTAAAATCTCCTGATTTTAAAAACACATGATTTTCATAAGCAAAGGTTGAAAAGGTTGTAAAACCTCCACAAAACCCAGTTGCTAATAACAACGTATGATTTTCTGTTAACGCATCGCTTTTAGCAGCGTACCCTAAAATAATTCCGATAAATAAACTACCGATAATGTTGGCTAAAAATGTTCCGTACGGAATTCCATTTTCTGAATTGTTTAAGAATTTACCAAACAAAAAACGAAGTGCGCTTCCAAATCCGCCACCAATAAAAACAAGTAGTAATTGTTTCATTTTATTCTAGTATAATTTTATCTGCATCAGACCAATTCCATTTTCCCATTATAGTTCCTTTTTGCAACATCATAATTCCCGGATTTGCTCTAACCATAGTTTTCAATGTTATTCCGTCACAGAATAAAAAATCAAAAGGCAACTCATGTTTTTCTTTTGCTAACAATAATTCATCTGTAAATGATGCTGATGCTCCGTAAACAGCATATCCTTTTGCTTTTGCTTTGTTTGCGAACTCTTTGATGGTTTTAAATCCGTTTTTGTCAGCTTTATCCAACGAATGTACAATAATCAAGATCACTTTATTCATTGCTAAAATTTCTGGAGCTAAATCTGCTTGTGCATCTTCTAAATAAAAATCATGAATTTTAGGAATCTCTCCATCATCTTTATATTTCATTCCTTCAGGAATATTATTCCCAACTGCATACGCTCTAAAATCGATAATTGGCAAATGCACCAAAACATGATATGTGATGTATAAAAACGAAACAAGCGACAAGATTGTAAGTACTTTCGAAACCTTTGCAGAAAAAATAGATTTGATGTCTTTTACTCTAAAAAGCATCAAGAGAATTAACCCAATTAAAATCACATTTTTGTAGAATGTTTCCCAAGGAGTTAGTTTTATTGCATCTCCAAAACAACCGCAATCTGTTACTTTGTTGTAATACGCCGAATACCAGGTTAAGAATAAGAATACTGTTGACAAAACAAGTAAACTCCATAATGTTGCTTTTGCTTTACATCCTAATAACAAGATGATTCCTAGCATTATTTCTGCTAAAATTAACACAATAGAAAATGCCAAAGCATACGGAATTAAATACTCCATATCCAATACATTTTGACTAAAATATTCTTCGAACTTGTATTGAGAACCAATTGGATCTATCAATTTTACAAAGCCAGAAAAGACAAACATCGCTCCGACAAAGATTCTTGAAATGTGTACTAGTAGTTTCATAATTTATTTTTCTTTTTTATTTATCCTTTTTTCCATTGATGAAAAAAGAATGAAAAAAATCTTTTATCATAATAATTTATTTTAGTAGACTTCTCGATACAAATTTATTCATCCTTCATAAATTCACTCGAAGTAACAACTTCTTTTAAACCTTGAGTCTTTGCTACTTTATTACTTTGCGTCTTTGCTACTTTAAAAACTTTCTAATTATCAATATGAATCATCGCAAAAATTGCATAATTAATCATGTCTTGAAAATTTGCATCTAGACCTTCAGAAACTAGCGTTTTCCCTTCATTATCTTCAATTTGTTTTACACGTAATAACTTTACTAAAATCAAATCTGTTAACGAAGAAATCCTCATTACTCGCCAAGCTTCGCCATAATCATGGTTTTTATTTTCCATCAATTCTTTAGCGATCACACTATGTTTGTCAAACAACTTTGTTGCCTCTTCTGTAGATAAATCTGGATTTTCTACAACACCTAATTCCAACTGAATCAGCGCCATTATAGAATAATTGATAATTCCAATAAACTCTCCTCGTTCTCCTTCATCAACTTTTCTGACAGTATTTTCTTGCAATTGTCTGATGCGTTGTGCTTTTATAAAAATCTGATCCGTTAACGATGGTAAACGTAAAATTCGCCATGCACTACCGTAATCACTCATCTTTTTGATAAACAAACTTCTACATTCTTCTACGACAACGTTGTATTGTTTTGAGGTATTTTGCATTTTTATGATAAAAAGTATTTCTTCAAAAACAATCATTGATTGCTTTTCATTTGATTATTTTTCTGATATCTCCGTAAAAATACTAAATACAAAATTGTTCTTGTTTATTTTTTTAGTTTTTTGATTTTATTAAAGCATTTCGTTTATTTTTACAGAAGAAATTTAGAATTTGTACTGTATGAAAAAAGTAGTTGTTTTTTGTGGCTCTAGTGTTGGGTTTAATTCTGTTTATAAAGAAGCAGCAATTGAATTAGGAAAGGAGTTTGTAAAAAACGGTATTACGATGGTTTATGGCGGAGGAAAAATTGGGATGATGGGCGTTATTGCAGATACAATTCTTATCGAAAAAGGCAAAGTAATTGGTGTAATTCCGAAATTATTAGAAAAAGAAGAAGTTGTTCATTCTGGAGTAACTGAATTGATTGTAGTTAAAAAAATGAGCGATCGAAAAGTAATTATGAGCAAATTGGTTGACGGTTATATTACGTTGCCTGGCGGATTTGGAACCTTAGATGAATTGTTTGAAGCGTTGACTTTAAATCAACTACATATTGAACAAAAACCAGTTGGAATCTTAAATATTAATGGATTTTTTAACCACACATTACAACAATTAGATGTGATGGTCAAAGAAGGTTATTTAAGACCAAAAAACAGAGAATTATTATTGGTAGATACTACTGTAAAGGGATTGATGCAACAAATGCAACACTATAAAGCTCCAGAAAAAAGGCATGTAATTCATAAAGTTGTTCGTTAATGATGACCATTAATTGTAAAGGTAAATTGATTGATATTTCTTCTCCAAAAGTGATGGGGATTTTAAATGTTACTCCAGATTCTTTTTTTGATGGCGGCAAATACAAAAACGAAACTGACATTTTACTACAAGTAAAAAAGATGCTTTTAGAAGGAGCAACTTTTATAGATATTGGCGCATATTCTTCAAGACCTGGAGCAAAACATATTTCTGAAGAAGAAGAATTACAACGTATTGTTCCAATAATCGAATTATTAGTACATCATTTTCCTGAGATACTTATTTCGGTTGATACTTTTAGAAGTAACGTTGCACAAAAAACTATTGAAGCTGGCGCAGCCATTATCAACGATGTATCTGGCGGAAAAATGGATTCTGAAATGTTCAATACAATTGCAAAACTACAAGTTCCGTATATTGTAATGCACATGTTAGGAACTCCACAAAATATGCAAGAGAATCCACAATATAAAAATGTTACTAAAGAACTGATTTCGTTTTTCGCATCACAACTTTTTAAATTACATCAATTAAAAGTAAACGATGTACTTATTGATGTTGGTTTTGGTTTTGGTAAAAACGT
>JBLHOD010000124.1:0-4781 GCA_047622545.1 Polaribacter sp.
AATGAAGCTTTTAAGCATCTCTACCATTAACAAAATATATAACAATCACAAGCATAAAAAAGATTTAGATTTCTTAAACGGAATTTTAGACGAGTTTAAGATTGAGTTCGAAATTCCTGAAGAAGATCTAAAAAGAATTCCAAAAGACGGTCCTTTTATTACAATCTCAAATCATCCTTTAGGAGGAATTGATGGAATTTTATTGTTAAAATTATTACTTCAAGAACGATCAGATTTTAAAATAATTGCAAACTTTTTATTACATAGAATAGATCCGTTAAAACCGTATATAATGCCCGTAAATCCTTTTGAAATCCATAAGGGAGCAAAATCTAGTGTTGCAGGAATTAAGAATGCTTTGTTGCATTTAAAAAATGGAAATCCGTTGGGAATTTTCCCAGCCGGAGAAGTTTCTACATACAGAGATGGAAAATTAATGGTTGATAAACCTTGGGAAGAAGGTGCAGTTCGATTGATAAAAAAAGCGCAAGTTCCTGTTATTCCCATTTATTTTCACGCTAAAAACAGTAGAATGTTTTATGTGTTGTCTAAAATTAGCGATACCTTTAGAACGGCTAAATTACCCTCAGAATTATTGTCTCAAAAACGCAGAGTTATTAAAGTAAGAATAGGAAAGCCTATTTCTGTAAAAGATCAAGATGCTTATGAAGATATTCCTTCATTTTATGAATTTATAAGAAAGAAAACGTATTTTCTTGCAAACCCTTTTGAAAAAAAACAATCAAAAATTCTTTCTACTAGAAACTTAAAAATACCAAAATTACCAAAAGAAATTATCTCTCAAAAAAACGTTCGATATCTTAACCTAGAAGTTGATAAACTTAGAGAAAATGATAAAAGATTATTAGAAAGTAAAAATTACGAAGTGTTTTTTGCAAGTGCTAAGGAGATTCCAAATTTATTACATGAAATAGGTAGATTAAGAGAAATTACGTTTAGAGACGTTGGAGAAGGAACAAATAAAGAGATAGATTTAGACAAGTTCGATAAATATTACCATCATTTAATATTATGGGACAGAGAAGCAAGTAAGCTTGTTGGAGCTTATAGAATGGGGTTAGGAAATGAGATTTATAAGAAGTATGGTGTTTCAGGTTTTTATATTCATACATTATTTCGTTTTGAACCAGAATTGTACCCCATGATGGAAAAGACGATAGAAATGGGAAGAGCTTTTATTGTAAAGGAATATCAGCAAAAACCAATGCCTTTATTTTTATTGTGGAAAGGAATTGTTCATGTTACTTTAAGACATCCAGAATATAAATATTTGATGGGTGGAGTTAGTATAAGCAATCAATTTTCTGAGTTTTCAAAATCTTTGATGATTGAGTTTATGAAATCTCATTATTACGATCCATATATTGCTCAATATATTTTTCCGAAGAAAGAATATAAGGTTAAGTTAAAAGACGATGATAAAGATTTTGTGTTTGATGCTACCAAAGCAGATATGCAAAAGTTTGATAAATTTATAGAAGAAATTGAGCCTGGAGCGTTAAGAATTCCGGTTTTAATTAAAAAATATGTAAAACAAAATGCGCGTCTAGTTGCATTTAATGTTGATCCAAAATTCAACAACGCTGTGGATGGGTTAATGTATATTCGTGTGGCAGACTTGCCAGAAAGCACAGTAAAACCTGTTATGGAAGAATTCCAAGCCGAATTAGAACGTAAAGCAACAGAACTTCAAGAGCAGCAAAAAACTGAGTTTTAATTATGCTTTCTCTACCTCATAAGTAGTGCTACGTAGATTATTTTTTTTTAATTAGTTGATGATTAAATAATAATGAGTATTTTTAAAGCAACTAAACAAACTTAAACATGAAAAAAATTACTTTACTGTTCGTTATCTTATTCTGCCAATTTTCTCTTTCGGCACAAGTAGATTATAAAAAAAAATCTGTTAAACCAGGTGCAAATTATCATGACATTGTAAAAAACACAAGAGCACATTTTCAAAAATTAAAAACAAGTAAATCTGGTTTTGTTCTTAGCAGTAAAAAGCAAGAAAAACAATTTGAGCGTTGGGTATATTATTGGAAAGATAGAATTGATGCAAATGGTCAATTTCCTAGTGAAACATTAGGATATTTTAATGCAGGAATATTAGACGCTACTGGAAAAATAATAGCAAAAAAACAGAAAATAACAGCCTCAGAATCTTGGGTTGATATAGGTCCTCAAAATAATCCAGAAGCAAATGGATATCCAAATTTTCCGCAATTAGGAAGATTAAATACATTTTTAAGAATCAAACATCCAACAGATAGAAATCAAGATGTATTATTTGTTGGAGCTCCAACAGGAGGAATATGGAAATCTACAGATAATGGAGCTACATGGAGTCCAAAATTAGATATTGTTGCTGGTATTGGTATTACAGATATTAAAACGGCTTCGACCACAGATTTCTCAAATTATACTACAAAACCTATTTATGTTTCAACTGGAGATTATGATGGAAGTCAGGTAAATTCTATTGGAGTGTTAAAATCAACCGATGGAGGAGAAACATTTGTATCAACAGGATTAAGTCATACATTATCTGAACAAAAAACGTTAGGCCAATTGGTGGTTTATGATGACAATATAGTGATTGTTGGAGATAGTCAATATGTTAAAAAATCTACTGATGGAGGTGCAAATTGGACCAATGTATTTGATATTGGTTATAACGGAGCAAATTTTGGTAGAGTTGCTTTTTCAGGAACAAATATTATGTATTCAGGAGTTTATGAAGTTATCTTCTCTTCTGATTCTGGAGCAACTTGGACAACAGTTTATACAGCGCCTGCAGGAAATGACACAGATAAACACGCTCTAACAGTTGGGTCAGACGGTAAATTTTACGCACAGGATGAAAAAGGTCAAGTTAAATTATTTACTATTGGAACAAAAACTTTTGCCAATGTTGGTGGAAAACCGGCTGGATATAATGCTCAACAAGGATATAATCAAGCATTATTATTTAAAGACAATATGTTTGTTACTGGAGAGTTTAACGGGCAAACATCAACAGATAATGGTGCAACTTGGCATAGATCTTTAAATGGATACTGGACAAGTAATGCAGATGATGGTACATATATTCACTCAGATCATCACGGATTAGGAGTTTTGGATGGCCAATTTGAGTTTTGGAGTGTTAATGATGGAGGTTTAAGTTTTATAAACTACACTTCTATAAATGACACTAAACCAACAATTACTTACAAATCAAATGGTGTTGTTGTAACACAACTGTATGATGTTGCTATTACTCCAAACTTATCTACAGGTAATTATGTAACTGCAAATCAAGACAACGATGGTTTTAGTAAAGAAATGCATAATGGCTCAATGCAATGGATTGCTGCCTCTGCTGGAGATGGAATTAGCGCTGTTATAAATTATAACAATCCTGCTATTAGATATTTAGGAAGTCAAAATGGTGGTTTAACAAAGGCAAGTGCAGGTTTTTCTGGAAATTATCAAGGAGATACATTTGGTAATATTCCAGGAGCAGCTTTTGTTTGGCCATTAGAAATACATACTACAGACCCAACAATTTTATTTGCTGGAGGTGATGATGTTTATAAAATTACAGATCCAAATGCTGCTGCTGATTTAGGAGCAAGCATCACAAATGCTGTAAAGTTAAATTCTGGTGCTGGTCAAATAACTAAAATTTCAACTCACGGAGCAGGTGTTGCGGTAGTTGGTGCAACTGCATCTAAATTATCTGTAAATTCTGGAACTTCTTGGACAACTATTGCTAACCCTGCAGGAGTAACAATTAATTCTGTAGATTTTGATCAAGCAAATATGGCAACTATTTATTGTACAGTTTCTGGATATACAAATGGAAGTAAGGTTTTTAAATCTACTGATAGTGGAGTTTCATGGACCAACATTTCTACAGGATTACCAAACATTGTTATGAAAGAAGTTGTTTTGAAACAAAATGATGGATCAGAAATTTTATTTGCTGCTACAGAGTTAGGCGTTTATTCTAAAAAAGGAACCGCAGATTGGACAAAATTAGGAGCTGCATTACCAAATGTTATTGTTAATGATATAGACATTAATTACACAGAAGGCAAATTAGTGGCTGCTACTTTTGGTAGAGGTTTATGGCATATTAATATTTCAAGTGCTTTAGGAATTGATGATGTATCATTAAACGTTTCTCCTTTTTCTGCTTATCCTAGTCCGGTTATTGATGGAAAGTTGAATTTTAAAGTAGATCAAGCTAATGCGAATTTCGAATATAAAATTTATAATGTTTTAGGTGGAGTTGTAGCAGAAGGAAAGAAAGGTTCTAATTCTGGCATAATAAATGTAACTAATTTACAAACTGGAATTTATATATTAAAAGCATATAAAGATGGAATTGTTTTTCCAACAGTTAAGTTTTTAGTTTCAAATAAATAATTATGAAATTTACGAAGTCTTTCTTTTTAATTTTTACTTTAGTCTTGTTAAGCTGTAGTCAAAAAGCGATAACGATTAATTCTTCAATAAAAAGAATTAATTACCCAGGAATTGCAAGTGCTTCTCCATTTATTGGATATGAAATTAGTTTTGAAAGCTCAAGCGATTTTAAAATTGACAAGGTTCAGTTAAACAATGATATTAAAGAGTTTTCACTTTACAGTGTAAGTACTAGAAAATCAATAAGTAGTGCTAACTTGTTAAGCAAAGGGAAATATATTTTAAGCTTTAGTGTAAAAAACAGTATCGAAATTGATGAAGCTGATGAGGTTGCCGTTTTTATT
>JBLHOD010000125.1:0-4781 GCA_047622545.1 Polaribacter sp.
CGTTTTATCATTGCAGAATGGATCAATGAACGTACAGATATTCGGAATAATATTCGAAGAGAATTAGAGCGTTTTGCAACCATTTCATCCAAAGTTATAAAGAGTAAAGTTGATGAAGAAAAAGCGCAAAAATTTGACCATTATTTCGATTGGAAAGAATCATTAAATAGAATTCCTTCTCACCGTTTTTTAGCAATTTTAAGAGCAGAAAATGAAGGTTTTATTCGTGTAAAAGTTGAAATTGATTCCCAAAAAGCCATTCAAAAAATGGAAGAGAGAATTATTCGTTCTCAAAACGAATGTGCTCCACAAATTCAACTCGCAATTAAAGATGCTTTTAAACGCTTATTGTTTCCTTCATTATCTAATGAAGCTTTAGCAATTGCGAAAGAAAAAGCTGATGAAGCTGCAATTATTGTGTTTGCTAAAAACCTACAACAATTACTTTTAGGTGCTCCTTTAGGTGAAAAAAGAATTCTAGCAATCGACCCTGGTTTTAGATCTGGTTGTAAAATGGTGTGTTTAAATGAACAAGGAGAATTAGAACATAATGAAACCATTTTTCCTCATGTGCCACAAAATCAATCTATCGAAGCCATTAGAAAAATTAGTTTTTTAGCAGATGCGCATAAAATTGAAGCGATTGCCATTGGTAATGGAACTGCATCCAGAGAAACAGAACAACTGATTAAAAAAATTCAATTTAAAAACAACATTGATGTTTTTGTGGTGAGTGAAGCTGGTGCGTCTATTTATTCGGCTTCAAAAATTGCCAGAGATGAATTCCCTAATTATGATGTTACCGTTCGTGGGTCTGTTTCTATAGGAAGAAGATTACAAGATCCTTTGGCTGAATTGGTAAAGATTGATGCAAAATCGATTGGTGTTGGCCAATATCAACATGATGTTGATCAAACTAAATTAAAAAAATCTTTAGACACTACTGTAGAAAGTTGCGTAAATACCATTGGCGTAAACATTAATACAGCAAGTGAATCTTTGCTGAGTTACGTTTCTGGAATTGGACCAAAACTAGCAGAAAATATTGTAAATTATAGAAATAAAAATGGATCTTTTACTTCTAGAACTGAGATAAAGAAAGTGCCTCGTTTGGGCGGAAAAGCGTTTGAACAAGCAGCTGGTTTTTTACGAATTAAAAATGGAAAAAACCCATTAGATGATTCTGGGGTGCATCCAGAAAGTTACGGATTGGTTGCTGAAATTGTAAAAGATTCTAAGAAGAGTGTTTCTGATTTAATAGGAAATAAGGAAACTCTTCAGAAAATAAATTTAGAAAAATATACATCTTTAACCATTGGATTACCTACGTTACAAGATATTATTAGAGAATTAGAAAAACCAGGTTTAGATCCTAGAGAGAAAGCAAAAGTATTTTCTTTTGATAAAAACATAAAAACAATTTCTGATTTAAGAGTCGGACAATTGTTACCCGGAATTGTAAATAACATCACCAATTTTGGTTGCTTTGTAGATGTAGGAATCAAAGAAAGTGGTTTGATTCATGTTTCTAATTTGTCTGATACTTTTGTGAAAGATGTAAATGCAATTGTTACTTTGCAACAACAAGTTCTAGTAAAAGTTTTAGAAGTTGATGTGGTAAGAAAACGAATTCAATTATCTTTAGTGAAAAATAAATAGCTATGATTATTATCAAAGAGAAGAAATAAAGAATCAATCAAGGTCTATATTTCCTATAGAGAAACAACTGAACCAACATTTGGTTTAATAATAAAACAATAAAAATTGAAACACAAGAAACTAGTTAAAGAAGTCTTTGAGCAAATCCAGAATACTGAAGACAAAGGAGAAAAAGCTTCTTATATTCCTGAATTAGAAAAGATAAATTCTGAAAATTTTGGAGTTCATATTTCTACTATAAATTCAAAAAAATTTGGTATCGGTAATTTCCGTGAAAAATTTTCTATTCAAAGTATTGCAAAAGTATTCTCTCTTACATTGGCCTATAAATTACTCGGAGAAGATTTATGGAATCGATTAGGTGTAGAACCTTCAGGTACAAGTTTCAATTCTTTAGTGCAACTAGAAAATGATAACGGAGTTCCAAGGAACCCATTTATTAACGCTGGTGCAATCGTTATTTCAGACATTCTTATTAGTCATTTAGACAATCCGAAAGAAGATTTATTAGATTTTATAAGAAGCCTTTCCGCTAATAAAGAAATTAACTATTCTCTTAAAATTGCGGCTTCAGAAAAATCTGTTGGTTATCGAAATGTCGCTTTATGTAATTTCATTAAATCATTTGGAAATATTAAAAACGAGCCTAACGAAGTATTAGATTTCTATTATGATTTATGCTCTTTGGAGTCTACTTGCGAGCAACTTTCAGATCAGTTTTCATTTTTAGCTAATAATGGTAAAACAATACATGATAATACACAGATTTTAACGAAGAGTCAATCTAAACGAATAAATGCCCTCATGCAAACCTGCGGATTCTATGATGAATCTGGAGAGTTTGCTTTTAAAGTAGGATTGGCAGGGAAAAGTGGTGTTGGTGGTGGTATTGTAGCTATACATCCAAACCAATATGTCATCACTGTATGGAGTCCAAAACTAAATGCAAAAGGAAATTCATATAAAGGAATGCAGTTTTTAGAGAAATTTACTACAGCAACAGAACAATCAATATTTTAAAAACTAAACACCTGTTTTATTTCCAAATAATTTATTATTTTCGAACATCTTAAAACGAATAAATGAAGGTTTGTATTGCTGAGAAACCAAGTGTTGCTAGAGAAATTGCTACTATTCTGGGAGCCAATACAAAACGTGATGGCTATTATGAAGGAAATGGATATGCCGTTACCTATACATTCGGTCATTTATGTACACTTTTAGAGCCTAAAGATTACAAACCACATTGGAAAAGTTGGGACTTGAACAACTTACCGATGTTGCCAGAAAAGTTTGAAACCAAAGTGACGAGTAATGACGGAATTCAAAAGCAATTCAATATTGTAAAAAGCTTATTTGATAAAGCAGATGTTGTTATCAATTGTGGGGATGCTGGCCAAGAAGGAGAGTTAATTCAGCGCTGGGTTATCAATCAATGTAATTACAAAGGAAAAGTACAACGCCTTTGGATATCTTCCTTAACAGAAGAAGCAATTAAAGAAGGATTTAAGAATTTACAAGATTCAGAAAAATATGACAATCTGTATTACGCTGGTTTTTCTAGAGCCATTGGTGATTGGTTATTAGGATTGAATGCAACGCGCTTATACACCGTTAAATTTGGCGGATACAAACAAGTTTTATCCGTAGGAAGAGTGCAAACTCCTACCCTAGCAATGTTGGTAAATCGGTATAAGGAAATTGAAAATTTCAAATCTGAACCTTATTGGGAATTACAAACTACATATAGGAATACACTTTTTAATTACGAAGACGGACGATTTTTAAAACAAGAAGACGGAGAAATATTAGCGAACAAAGTAAAGGAGTCTGATTTCGAAATTGTTTCTGTTACCAAAAAGAAAGGAAAAGAATACGCACCAAAACTCTTTGATTTAACAGGATTGCAAGTATATTGTAATAATAAGTTTGGTTTTTCTGCAGATGAAACTTTAAAAATGGTTCAGAAGTTGTACGAAATGAAAGTGGTTACGTATCCAAGAGTTGATACTACTTTTTTACCAAATGATGTGTATCCTAAAATTGCAGGGATTTTATCAAAATTAACGAATTACAGTGCCCTAACGCAACCAATTTTAGGAAAGAAAATAAAGAAATCGAAACGTGTTTTTGATGATCAAAAAGTAACCGATCACCACGCTATTATTCCCACCGGAATGCAAACTAATTTGCAATACAATCAGCAACAAGTTTATGATATAATTACCAAACGTTTTATTGCCGTTTTTTATCCAGATTCTGATGTTTCCAACACTGCTGTAATTGGTAAGGCTGCCGAAGTTCCTTTTAAAACAACAGGAAAAGAAATTATTTCTAAAGGTTGGCGTTTTGTATTCGAAATTGATGCTCTTAGAAAAGCTCAGAGTGATAATGAAGCTAACAATAGTTTACCAGCTTTTGTAAAAGGAGAAAAGGGATCACACGAGCCTTCGTTTTTAGAAAAAGAAACTAAGCCACCAAGGAACTTTACAGAAGCAAGCTTATTGCGTGCCATGGAAACTGCCGGTAAACAAGTTGATGATGATGAAATGCGAGAGTTGATGAAGGAAAACGGAATTGGAAGACCATCTACAAGAGCAAGTATTATAGAAACCCTTTTTAGAAGAAAATATATTGAGCGTAAAAAAAAGCTCTTAATTCCAACTCAAACCGGAATTCAATTGATTGATTTGATAGATAATGAATTGTTGAAATCAGCAGAATTAACTGGACGTTGGGAAAAACGTTTAAAAGAAATTGAACGAGGCGAATTTAATGCAGGAACATTTATCAATAATATGAAAAAAATGGTAGATGAATTGGTGTATGAAGTGCGTTCTAACACCTCTAAAATTAGAATCTCTCATGAATCTTCTGTCACTTCGAGCGCAGTCGAGAAGTCTCCCAAAAAGGAAACTAAAAAACAAGTAACAGGAAAAACCTGTCCAAAGTGTAAAAACGGAACACTATTAAAAGGCTCAACAGCTTTTGGTTGTTCTGAATACAACAAAACATGTGATTTCTTGATGCACTTTGAGTTCTTAGAAAAAAAGATTTCTGAAAATCAATTGATACGTTTATTAGATAAAAATTCTACAACAAACCTAAAAGGGTTTACAACA
>JBLHOD010000126.1:0-4742 GCA_047622545.1 Polaribacter sp.
CAAGTTCGTATCTTAAATGCAACTTTAGATGGTAAAGAAACAGAACGTAAACAAATAGCCGAAACTTTACACGATAGCGTAAGTACCTTATTGTCATCGGCAAATTTGCATTTGCAAGCAAGTAAAATGCAATTCAATGGAAATGTACCACTAGAAATAAACAAAACACAAAAAATAATTGTAGAAGCTTCACATACTATTCGTGATTTGTCACATACATTAGTTTCTTCAGTTTTATTAAAATTTGGATTGAATTATGCTATTAAAGACATGGCAGAAAAATTTTCAAACTCAAAAATTGAAATTGATGCGAAGATTAAAAAGGTAAGACGTTATGAACAAAGTTTTGAAATTAAAGCAAATAATATCATTCAAGAATTGGTTAATAATATTTTAAAACACAGTAATGCAACCAAGGCAACTGTTAAAATTGAAGATAAGAATGGCGTTTTATTTGTTGATATTCAGGATGATGGCGAAGGATTTGATAAGAATAAAATTCCTGAAAAGGATGGTTTAGGAATTAACCAAATTGATGCTAGAATACAAATGATGAAAGGAAAGTTTTTGATAGACTCTAGTGCAGGAACAGGAACGAAAATTAAAATTGAGTTACCAATTTTAGAAAAAAAAGAAACTAACCACGCTTAGCCAATTCTATAATTTCCATATCTTTTATTTGCCCTTTATCAATCGTAAACCGAATCATGGTTCTTACTTTATGAAAACCATGATTTCCGGCAGCACCAGGATTTAAATGTAATACGTTTAGCTTTTTATCAAACTGTACTTTTAGAATATGAGAATGACCACAAATAAATAATTTTGGAGCATTTTGTTGTAATTCTTCTTTAACCCGTTGGTTGTATTTGTTCGGATAACCACCAATATGAGTAATCCATACAGTTACATTTTCAATCGTAAATTTGTTATCTAATGGGAACTCTAATCTAGCGTTAGCATCATCAATATTTCCATAAACTGCTCGTAAAGGTTTAAAAGACTTAATAGTGTCAGTTACATGTAAATCGCCAATGTCTCCAGCATGCCAAATTTCATCAGCTTGTTTTACAAATTTTAATATTTGTTCATCAATATAACTATGGGTATCCGATAATAGAAGAATCTTTTTCACGTTTTAAAAATGCTTATAACCAAATAAATTTATGTAATTTTGGTTCTTACAAAAGTACTGTTTTTTGAGATATTTTATAGAACTTTCATATCAAGGTAAAAACTATCATGGTTGGCAAATACAACCTGACGCAAACTCAATTCAAGAAGAACTTAATAAAGCGGTAAGTACCGTCTTACAAGAAGAAATTACTGTTGTTGGTGCTGGTAGAACAGATACAGGAGTTCATGCATCACAGATGTTTGCTCATTTTGATTCTACTACTGAATTAAGTAAAAACATCATATTTAAATTTAATTCAGTTTTACCAGAAGATATTGTTGTTCATCAAGTACAAAAAGTTGCTGATGAAAAACATGCACGGTTTGATGCACTTACCAGAAGTTATGAATATAGAATTTGGTTAGGAAGAAATCCTTTTTTGTTAGAAACTACGTGGCAATTATTTCATCAAAAGTTAGATGTAGAAGCGATGAATGAAGCAGCAGAAATTTTGTTAGAATATGAAGATTTTCAGGCATTTTCTAAAGTAAAAACAGAAGTAAAAACATTTAACTGTAAGGTTGTAAAAGCTGTGTGGACCCAAGAAGGGAATCAATTAATATTTAACATAACTGCCAATCGTTTTTTAAGAAATATGGTTAGAGCAATTGTTGGTACTCTAGTTGATGTTGGTAAGCATAAAATAACCAACCAAGATTTTAGAACTATTGTTTTGAGTAAAAATAGAGCAAATGCAGGATTATCAGTTCCAGCAAAAGGTTTGTTTTTAACAGAAATCACCTATTAATTATGAGTAAAAAAGAATCAGGAAAAGCATTCGATGCAAAAATATTTATGAGAATTTTAGGCTTTGCAAGAAGCTATAAAGCTCATTTTGTAATTGCAACTATTGCTGTTTTCGCTATAGCATTTTTATCTGCATATAGACCTTATTTACTTAAAGAAGCTGTAAAAGATTTTACCACAAATAAAAGTGAAGCTACATTATTAGATTACACATTATTAATGCTTGTTGTTTTAATAGCAGAAGTACTTTTACAGGTGTTGTTTATTTATTTTGCCAATTGGATTGGGCAGCATATAATTAGAGATATGCGAGCAAAAGTATTTAGACATATTCTACAATTTAAAATGTCTTATTTTGATACAACATCTGTTGGTAGATTGGTAACAAGAGTCGTTTCTGATATTGAGACTATTGCAAGTTCATTTAGCCAAGGATTGTTTATGATTCTTAGCGATATTCTAAAAATGTTGGTTGTAATAGTTGTTATGTTATTAATGAATTGGCAACTTGCATTAATTGCGTTTGCTGTGTTGCCCATATTAATTTACGCAACAAAAATATTCCAGATTGCTATAAAATCTACCTTTCAAGAAATAAGAACTCAGGTCGCAAATTTAAATGGGTTTGTACAAGAAAGAGTAACAGGAATGAAAATTGTACAGCTTTTTAGTAGAGAAAAAATAGAGTATGAAAAGTTTATGGATATAAACGACAAACATAAAAAAGCGCATATAAAAGCGGTTTGGTATTATTCTATTTTCTTTCCAGTAGCAGAAATATTTTCTTCAATTGCAATCGGATTGTTAGTTTGGTATGGAGGTTTACAATCCATAAATAATGTAAATGTTGAGCCAGGAGAAATAATGAGTTTTATTATGATGACAGAAATGTTGTTTAGACCTCTTCGTCAAATTGCTGATAAATTTAATACGTTACAAATGGGAATTGTTTCTGGTGAACGTGTTTTTGCTGTGATGGATACGCAAAGCAGTATTGATAAAAACGGAACTATTGTCGCTAATCATTTACAAGGAAAAATTAAATTTAAAGATGTTAGATTTAGTTATATAAAAGATGAAGAAGTTTTAAAAGGAATTTCTTTTCAAGTCGAAAAAGGACAAACAGTTGCTATTGTTGGTGCAACTGGAGCAGGAAAATCTACAATAATCAATTTAATCAATCGTTTTTATGAAATCAATTCTGGCGAAATTTGTGTTGATGATGTTTCTGTAAAAGAGTATGATATTAATTCTCTTCGAAATCAAATTGCCATTGTTTTACAAGATGTGTTTTTGTTTTCAGGTTCCATTTTACATAATATCACGTTAAAAAACGAAGAAATTACTTTTGAAGAGGTTGAAAAAGCTGCAAAACAAATTGGTATTCACGATTTTATAATGACGTTGCCTGGCGGATATCATTATGATGTAAAAGAAAGAGGAGCTATGTTATCATCTGGTCAAAGACAGTTAATTGCGTTTTTAAGAGCTTATGTTAGCAAACCAAGTGTTTTAATTTTAGACGAAGCAACTTCATCTGTAGATTCTCATGCAGAACAAATGATTCAATATGCAACAGATACAATTACTAAAGGAAGAACATCAATTGTAATTGCGCACAGATTGGCAACTATAAAAAAGGCCGATAAAATCATTGTAATGGATAAAGGATTAATTGTTGAAGAAGGTACACATAAACAATTGCTAAAAAAATTGGATGGGTATTACAAAAACTTATACGAAAAGCAATTTAGTAGTGTAGAAATGGTTTAGTTTAAATCTTCTTTTATTTTTTCTATTAATTCATTGTAATCTGAATACAAATCAAAAGTTCCATCTTTTATATAAGATATTTCTCCGGTTTCTTCAGAAACTAACAAACACAAAGCATCTGTTTTTTCAGTAACGCCAATTGCTGCTTTATGACGTAAGCCAAAACGAGCAGGGATTTTTTCATTAGATAGTGGTAAAACTACACGAGTTGCCACAATAAAATTATCTCTAATAACAGTTGCTCCATCATGTAACGGACTGTTTTTGTAAAAAATACTTTCTATAATAGCTTCATTTACAACAGCATTCATTTGATCTCCATTATTTGCTAGAAAATCTAAGCTATTTGTGCGTTCAAGAACAATTAAAGCACCCGTTTTTGTTTTCGATAACTTGATACAGGAATTTACAATGATTTCTACATCTGTTTCTGATTCAGCTTCTGACTTCAGGAATTTTAATTGCTTTAAGAAACTTCTTTTAGATGAGAAATTTGTGGTTCCTATCATTAATAAAAACTTTCTAATTTCTTGTTGAAACACAATGATTAACGCAATAACTCCACCACTTAATAAATAGCCTAAAATACCGCTTAACATTTCCATTTTTAGTGCTTGCGTTATTTTCCAAATCAAGAAAATAAGGGCAATTCCTATGAAAATATTTATAGCAACTGTGCCTTTTAAAAGTTTGTAGATGTAATATAATAATGCAGCAACTAGAAGTATGTCTAGAATGTCTAAAAAAGAAAAATTGATAAAGTCTAACATAAATTATTTGCTGATTTTGTAAATGTACAGAAAAATTAAGACAGTAGCTTAACAATTTTAATTGCTTCAATGGCTTCTTTAACATCATGAACACGCAAAATGTTCGCGCCATTTAATAAAGCAATGGTATTGGCAGAAGTAGTTGCGTTTAATGCTAATTGTGGAGTAGTTTCTAACGGTTTGTATAACATCGATTTTCTAGAAATTCCTGCTAAAATTGGAGCATCTAAATTTTTAAAAAGCGATAAATTCTTCAACAACTCGTAATTGTGTGC
>JBLHOD010000127.1:0-4733 GCA_047622545.1 Polaribacter sp.
CCGCAATTTCTCTTTTAGCAATATCAGAAGTTAATAATTTATCAATAGTAAAAGCTTCTTGTTTTTTAATAAATTCTTCTCTTACTTTCCGCAAACAATGTAAATCTTCTGTATCTAAAATCCGAATTGCGTTTGGGCAATTTTCCACAACTCGCCAACCAAATTGCTCTTCTATCATAAAGCGATCAAAAACAACAATAGTTGGATTTAATTCTTTTACAAAAGCATCAAAAGAAACGGAATTTAATTTAATAGAAACTTCATCAATTCCTATCGATTTTAAATCAAAAGCTTTGTCTGTTTTTTGTGTAGTTGTTGCAAATGTAATTGCATAATTTTGCTGCAAAAGCAGCTCAATTAATTGCAGCATTCTACTTCCAGCAGCCGAAGAATTTGGTTCAACCCAAACAGCTCCAATTATTAAAACAGACTGATTACTCAATTATTTTGCTTTAAGTTGCTTTTTGTAATTTGTTTGCACTCCCTTTCCCCAATCTACAATTTGTTTGATTTGAGCATCGGTTAAATTTGCTTCAGAATGTGTCCACGTATAAGAATCTAATGGCATTTCTTTCTTTTCAACTTGTTCATAAAACTCTTCCATTTTATGCTCTTTCTTTTTTAAAGAGTACTCTCCCCATATAGAAAAATTGAGTTCTTTTTTACCTTCTTTAACATGATCTGCCATCCAGTAATTAACTGGAGTTATATTGCTATACCAAGGATAATTTGAAGAATTAGAATGACAATCAAAACAAGACGATTTCATGATTTTATGAACTTCCTCAGGCGGATTTGTTTCTTCAATAAAAATTGCTAAAGAAGTTAAATCTCCTTCATTTTTTTCAGGTCCAAAAAATTGAGCAACTATTAAAACAAATAGTAAAGCCCAACCAAATTTTTTCACGATTTTCATTTGTATATATTTTAAAGAAATAAAGATAGTAATTCTTCTGTATTGTAATGAGTTTAAACAATAATGTTTACTTTTGTACTACAAAATTATATTAAAAATGAAGTACGATATTATCGTTATTGGTTCTGGACCTGGAGGATACATTTCTGCAGTAAGAGCTTCTCAGTTAGGAAAAAAAGTTGCAATCATAGAAAAATATTCGACATTAGGAGGTACATGTACAAATGTTGGATGTATTCCTTCTAAAGCATTGTTAGACTCTTCTCATCACTATTACGATGCTGTTAATCATTTTGAATCTCATGGAATTTCTATTGAAACCCCTAAGGTTGATTTTTCAAAAATGGTTGAACGCAAAGCAGGAATTGTTGAAACAACTACAGGCGGAATTAAATATTTAATGGATAAAAATAATGTTGATGTTTTTGAAGGATTAGGTTCTTTTGTAGATGCTACGCACGTAAAAATCACAAAGAATGATGGATCTGAAGAAACCATTGAAGGAACAAATATTATTATTGCAACAGGTTCTAAACCTTCTACGCTTCCTTTTATCAACATAGATAAAGAACGTATAATTACTTCTACTGAAGCATTGAAATTAAAAGAAGTGCCAAAACATTTAATTGTAATTGGTGGTGGCGTTATTGGATTAGAATTAGGCTCGGTGTACAAACGTCTAGGCGCAGATGTTACTGTGGTAGAATATGCTCCAAAAATCACTCCGACTATGGATGCTGATGTTTCTAAAGAACTACAAAAAGTGCTAAAGAAACAAGGAATGAAATTCGCTGTAAGTCACGGTGTAAATTCTGTAGAAAGAAATGGTGATGAGATAATTGTAAAAGCTACAGATAAAAAAGATAGAGAAATTGAGTTTAAAGGTGATTATTGTTTAGTTGCTGTTGGACGTAAACCGTATACTGAAGGATTAGGTTTAGAAAATGCTGGCGTAAAATTAAACAAGAAAAATCAAGTTGAAGTAAACGACCATTTACAAACTTCTATTTCTAATATTTACGCCATTGGTGATGTTGTTGAAGGCGCCATGTTAGCACATAAAGCAGAAGAAGAAGGAGTTATTGTTGCAGAATATTTAGCTGGACAAAAACCTCATATCGATTATAATTTAATTCCTGGTATTATATATACTTGGCCAGAAGTTGCTGCAGTTGGAAAAACTGAAGATGAGTTAAAGGATGCTGGAGTTGATTATAAAGCAGGAAAATTTTCAATGAGAGCTTTAGGAAGATCTAGAGCAAGTGGAGATTTAGATGGATTTGTAAAAGTTTTAGCTGATAAAACTACAGATGAAATTTTAGGAGTTCATATTGTTGGCGCAAGAGCTGCTGATTTAATTATGGAAGCTGCCGTTGCTATGGAGTACAGAGCATCTGCAGAAGATTTAGCTAGGATTTGTCATGGTCACCCAACATATTCTGAAGCAATTAAAGAAGCTGCTAAAACTGCTTGGGATGGAAAACCATTAAATGCATAAAAAACAAATTTTACATACATATTCGAAAAAGCAACTCATTTGAGTTGCTTTTTTCTTTTTAAAACTTTAGCGTATTTTTATCGAATGCAAAAATGGTGCTTTCTTGTATTTTTCCTTTTCTCAATACTTTCTTTTTCTCAAGAAAAAGACAGTTTGTATTTTAAAAACGGAATCGAAAATCCGAGTTTATTAACAACACATCATTTTGGAATCTTTAGTGCAAGAATAAATCAGAATTTTAAATTAAAAGTTCCCACAAAAACTACTTTTACTTTTAGCTCAGAAAGTGGAAATACATTTCATCCTTTTGTTGAAATGTATGTACCGAAAGATCTAACCGTCAGAGAAAATTTCAGCAAAGAAGTTTGGTATAACAGGCATTTTGATTTTGTTGATCAAAACACAACTCCTGCAGAATATTCAAATATCGTTGTCGACGCTGTTATTAAAGGTTTCCGTTTACACGTTTCTTTTCCAATTGCTAAAGAGCATGAACTCAAAATTACACTTCGCTCCTATTTAATTACAAAAGGAAGCTATCCTTTTTCGTTGATTACAAGTGATGAAAGTATAGAATGGTTTCATAGCAATATTGCTGGCGGAGAAGACCCTTACGGAAGAAGATATTACGGATTAAATCAAGTAAATTTTAAATATACTGATCGATATGGAAATGTTTTAAAACTAGAAAATAACGATTTCTTTTTAGGAGGAATTGAATTCAACCATCATTATTATCCTGAATTTTTAATCAATAAAAAAAAGAATTTATTTGTCAATTTTGGAACGCATGTAGGAATAAATACCTCAACATTTAATCAATCTATTGATGTTGGGTTTTCTGCAAATCTTATTAAAAAAATTCAATTGAAAAATAAGAATGAATTCAACATTGCTTTAGGCGCAAGTGTTCTTAGAAAAAATATTATCAACTTTAAAGACGTTGTTGAGTTGGGAAATAATTCATTCTTAGGAAGCCTAGAAAGTGAAATTGAATTTACAAAGTTCACTCAAAAAAAGAACTATCATTCCTTCGGAATTCATTATCAATTTCAAACTAGATATAACAAGTTAGAAGAAACTAATTATTATCATTTAAAAGGAAAGTGGCAAGAAATAAAAGCGGGTTGGCAACACGGTTTTACAACTTTATATGAAGGATTATCTGCTTGGACATTGCTTTATACTTATGGAAGACCAAATTATAAAATTACGATCTATTTAAAAGAAGATTTATTGGTAAATAATGCGCCAGATGCACAAACAGGAATTAGTATTCAAATTCCGATTTCTAAGTAAGATTATACTTTGATAAATATTCTTTTTTTGTAAAGAATATAACCAACAAATACATAGAAACTTACCACAGCTAAAGCATAACATAAAGACGCCAGTTTGTCTATAGAAATTACACTCGTAAAAAATGTTTTATACAGCCAACCGTGAATTGTTGTATCTCCAACTTTAGTTAAATAAAACACTTTTGTAATAAAACTTGATGTAAAAAAAATAACAATTGCATTAGAACCTACATATTTGAAAACTGCTCCAAAGGATTTTTTCTTTACGTCATTTACATAATATAAAATACTTAAAAGAACGGTTCCCCAACCAGCAGTAACTAAAACAAAACTACTAGACCAAATTGCTTTGTTAAACGGAAACCAAAGATTCCAAATATAACCAAGTCCAATCATAATTGCTCCTAATAAAAACAACATTAATGTTTTCATGTAATTTTGATACAGAATTACTTTTCCTATTAACACGCCAATTAATGCAGTTGCGACAGAAGGCAACGTACTTAGCAATCCTTCAGGATCATAATCTTTTTTCCAAATATGGCCTTTCATTATTGTAACATCTACATAATTCGCCCAATTATTTGTTGCTCTATCAAAAGTTGGAATTGTTCCGTCTGGCAATGGAATAAATCCTAACCAAATCCAATACCCAAATAATAGAATTATTACAGTTGCTAAAAGAACTTTCCAATTGAAATTGACACTTAATATTGCAGCAAAAAAGAAAACGACTCCTATTCGCTGTAAAACTCCTGGAAACCGTAATCTAGAAAAATCTTTTATAAAAGGGAAGTAGGGTAAAAAAGCGGCAAGAAATAATCCCAATCCAATCAACTTTAAACTTCTGATTCCAATTTTTTTATGAGTCTCAAAATTTGAAGTTTTATGTTGATATGCAAATGCAATAGAGGTTCCGACAATAAACAAGAAAAACGGAAAAATTAAATCTGTTGGTGTATATCCGTGCCAATCTGCATGTAACAAAGGTGGATATATATGCGCCCATGTTCCTGGA